>CAKTXU010000008.1 GCA_934630995.1 uncultured Eubacteriales bacterium | reverse complement strand
TCCTGGATCCGGAGAATCCTCAGAACCCGCCGGCCGATCCCGCCGCTTATTATGGGGGAACCATCAACCAGGATCACTATTTCCGGAACCTGTCCGACGATCCCTACGAGCGGTTCCAGCAGACCACCCTCACCATTCTGAACCGGGACGGCTACCGGCAGCATTACGACTTTTACAACATCACCGAGGGTTGGCAGCGGGAGGATAAATACAGGTTCTCCGACGCCCTGTTTGCCGGAACGGTGGTCTGCGCGGGCAGAATGAATCTGCGGGTCGATATGCACGATGAGCTCTTCGTCCTCAAAAAGACCGGCGAGGGCAAGGCCGTCATGGAGTTTTATACCCAGATGAGCGGGCTTATCGGGACCGAGGAAACCCTGTTCAACGACAATGAAAACGGGACGGTGGTGTCGGTCACGGCGCTCAACCTGCGGCGGGAGCTGGTCAACAGCCTGGTGAACGACACGGACGAGCTGCTGGTGGCCAGGCAAAACGGCGAGGGGAAGATCACCTTTGAAATCTACCGGGTGACCAACGGCCTCCGTCCCGCCTATATGGACTTCAACCTCAAGCGTCTGGAGGGACAGCAGGAGGCCGGTATCCTGAAGGACTATGGCCTGGATCAGGGGATGGCGGCGGATGCCTATATCGGTGTGTACGGCGTGCGGGAAAACTACGCCATGCACAGCGACACCCTGCTGGACTACAGCAGCCTCCTCCTGCTCACCAATTCCGGCGGACAGGCGCACGCCCGGTACTACCGCTATGGCGCGGTGATCGAGGCGGACCTGGGCGGCTATGACAGGGAAACCATGCTGTTTACCACCGGCGATGTGGATAGTGGCTACGACGACGAGCTGCTCCTTCTGCGGCGGGAGGGGACCAAGGGAACGGTCACGGCCTATAGGCTGTCCGATACCATACAGGAAGCCGCCCGTTATGAGACGGATATCCACGGGGAACCCGCGGCCTTTTTCTCCCTGAAAAAAGGCTCCTACAGCAATGCCGCCAGCAACCTCCTCTCGCCGGATACCAAAACGGAGGGGGAAAATCTGGCGCAGGGCTGCGAGGTTGCCACCAACGGCTATCCGGTGGGCTGGGGCTGTGCGCCCCGCCAGGCGGTGGACGGCGACGTCAAAACCTGGACGCAGACCGCCGATACCTCTGTGCTGCCGGAGCTGACCATTGATTTGGGAGCGGTGAAGGAGGTCAACCGGGTGGCGGTATATGTCGCCCAGTGGAACTACGTCAAGGGCTATAAAATCTCGGTATCGGCCGACGGCCAGACCTTTGAAGAGGTGGCGGCGGAGAGCAACCAGATTCCCGCCGCCCGGTTTATCCATGATTTTGAGACAAAGCGCGCCAGATATGTCCGGTTGGAATCCACGGCGATTGAGGGAGCCACCGCCACCAGCGAAGCCCCCTCTTCCCCGGTTTCCTTTTCCCGTCCTTGAAAAAACGGCAGCGCGAGCGGGCAGCCCGTCCACGATGGATAGGCTGCCCGCTCTTTTTTGATGAGAGCGATATGCTCCAAAGGGATACTCAGCCGGAATGACCGCTTTTGCTCCGAAAACCTTTTGTTCGAATAAAAAGCCTGTGAGGACGTATAACGCAAGGATTTTTTGCCTGCTAAAAGGCCAGGGGGTTTTCAGAGTGCCTGTATTCATCGGGGCATCCGAAATGCAGTCCCTGCGGCCTCTTTTAAGGGACTCGGAAATCGCGGATAGCGAGGTCAGAACGGATAAAAAATCCATCGCACCCGAGGCGCCCGGATTTGTCTGCCGTTATCCCGGTATGTGTTTACCCTGGGCGTTTTCAATTTTTCCACACCGGTTGACCCATCCCGCAAAGCCGGCCTATGACATACCTTGGACTATCCCGGTTTTTGGCGCCTCGCGAATCTCAAATTGTATGCTTGTTTTAGCCTATATATTCCCCCATAAAAGCCGCCGTCCCCGAGGGCGGCGGCATGGGAATGCTTGGCTTTTTTCAGTTTCCTGACTTGTAAGGTGCTGGAGCGGGTGACTTCCTCTAAAGCGATGACTTTACTGTCGATTTCCTCCACGCCCTCCGCCGCCTGGTCCAGCTTTTTTAAAACGGCCGTTCAAGCCCATAGAAAGTCAATGTAGTTGCCTCGTTTATAGCATTCCCCAGCATTACTTACCGCCCCCCCTCCGAACTACTCATGTTTAAGAAAGTGGGAAGTCCGTCTCACATAAGGGGACGAACCTCCCATTTATCTTTCTAGTAGAAGAAAATATACGGTTATTGAGCGCGTAGCGGCATGGTGGAAAAATCGGTAATTGCAGCATTGACACAGGCTCAAACAAGGGGTAAATGCAGAAGAATCGCCCTGTAAATCAGGGTCGGGGGATCGGCCGTATCGGGTCTTGTCCCTGACGAGGGCCGTGCATGCCGCCGCTCTCGTCAGGGGACTCTCCATGCGGGCCGGTTCAGCCGGCTCGCCGCTGCGTCCCAT
The DNA here is from genome assembly GCA_934630995.1 of uncultured Eubacteriales bacterium. Lineage (GTDB taxonomy): Bacteria > Bacillota > Clostridia > Oscillospirales > Acutalibacteraceae > CAKTXU01. The sequence goes on along the minus strand of CAKTXU010000008.1, from coordinate 12,768 downwards.
GGGCTGCTCCCGCGCCTCCGGCCGGTCAATCCGTCCATCACTTAGCAGTTTGTTGTACAGCATCCGGTTTTGTAAGGTGGTCAGCCTTTCAGCCTTACGTCCCCGATATACGGCTATAATTGAGAAATACTGAAGAGCCGCAGGACGGCCCGCATCGAATTGTTCGGCGTTATCAAGCAAGTGAAAGATTGCTGATAAATTCCGTCAGTGCTTCGGCGGCAGCCTTATGTTGCGCGAGACTGGGATGACCGTCGGAGCCCGCTTCGCCTTCGCGGGGCAGCTCCAGCGCATAGAACCCCTTTTGCGCGCCGCCCAGTTCTTCCATCACCGTTTCCACCTTCTGTCCGATGCCGGCGATCATCATGTTATGCACCCATATGACGGTGGGATCCCCCTGCTTTTCGCGTACCGTGCGCACAAACGCCTTGGCATCCTCCACAAAAGAGTTCCAGGAGGCCGCCGTGCGCAGCGCAAGGTCGTTGGTCCCCAGATTGATGACCACAATGTCCGCCTTACGGCTGAATGGATAAGCTTCCTCACCTCGCCGGTAACTCGTATAGGCGTAGATTTCTGGAATCATCTGCGCCGCTGTTCCTCTGGCGATACCGGAACCTGATATGGCGACCACTGAAAAATCTGCCTTCAGCTTTTCCGCCGTCAGCGCAGCATAGGTTTGGGTGCCGTCTGAGTACTCCAGATATGTGGTAGGCCCAGAAATCTGCGGATTGCCGAGATTTCCGTAACCGGCGGAAATAGAATCACCGATAAATTCGATATACATCCCGCTGTCTGCCGGGGGCGTCAGCAGCGTGCCGTCAAGCCGGATGTTTTCCAGAACAATGATAGCCGCCGCCGCCTCTGTCTGGCGCAACAGCTTGAAAGTGTGTTCTCCGGCAGAAAGCCCCTCCGCCAGCTTGACCGTCGTTTTACCGGCAGAGACAAGCGGCCGTTCCGCGCTGCGCACCCCGTCCACAAAAATTGTGAAATAGGCGGAGCCCTCACAGGACATTTCCACGGCTACGTCGCCCCGGCAATCCGCACGGAACTCAATGCCCGCAGCGGCCCAGTCACAGCTAATGCCGGTCCCAACCGTCCCCGAACGCCCGTATAGCTTAACGCTGCCGGCGGACTCCTTTAATGTGATATTCCTAGGAGCATACGGGTCGGCCTCTGTCTGCTGAGCGGAAGAAGCGGTGGAAGCTTCCGCAGAAGATGCCTGTGTAGAAGCCGCCGTAGAGGACACTTTTCCGGCCTCGCTTTCCGACGGGGTTGGTGTTCCACAGGCGCACAACCCCAGTGTCAGGGCGAAAAGAAAAGAAGGAATGCCAAGCTTTTTCATCAGCTGTCTCCCTTTATTCCTCAACAGAACCGTTGATCTTCATGATGGCTTGTCTTACAGCGCCGAGGAAGCGGCCGTCGTCGCCCTTGGTGGGACTGATATAGCCACCCTCACAATTTTCATTCCAGGCATACAGCACCGCAAGGTTCCCCACTGAGCAATCCTTGTTTTTATCCAGCCATTTGGCTGCGTTGAGGATATGATTATAAAGCATCTTCGGGGTGCGGTCAGCCGCGTAGCAGGACTGATATCCGGTTGCATTGCCCGACCAGTTGGTCTCCCAAGGCCGGCAGTCCCAGCCGCCAAGCACACAGGGGACATAGGGCATCTTCTGATCGGAAAAACGATCCCAGCAGGTCTCGTGGTCCTTTGCCAACAGCTCATAGCCCGCGTTGTAGGTTTTGCTGCCGTCGGACAGGGTTAGAGGCGAATAGCGGCGGTAGTTGTAGCCGGTCAGGGCGGCGAAGCCCTGCTGACGCCGCTGTTCCACCAGATTTTTCCATAACACCTCGTTGTAATTGGCCTCGTTGAAATCGATGTCGCGGGTTCCTGGGGAACCGTAGGGGCATTCCGCGCCGATAATCAGCACTCCATCGTAACCCAGCTTCTTTACTTCCGTTTCCAGCCATTCAAACGCCTTTTGGCAGCCATCCGCGCCGCCGAGCTTATTGTCCACCTTGAGGTAATTGTCCTCTCTCATGTATTTTAGCCACGTCTCGGCCGCATACTCCCAGTTGTCGGCGGTGACATAGGCGCCCTCATGATTACAGACGTTTAGGCAGAACTCCATCTTCTTATTGTTGGAAGAGGCAACGAAGTTATCCACGCAGCTGTTGGATTGCGCCATGGAATTGGCGTTGTACCAGTCGAATGCAAAATAGGCGATGCCCGCAGCGGCAGCGTAGTCAATCTGCTGTTCCATGTTTTCCACCGTGCTGTTGGTCCAGCCCCAGACCGGCTCGCGGTCGGAAAATTCCTGCAGCAGCCGGTCGGTATAATGGTCGCCGGTATAGGAAAAGCCATACCAGAAATAAGCGCCCAGCTTGAATTCACCCAGGCCGGAAAAATCGTAGTAGGATGTATCGGTTATGGTGGGATAGGTTTTGATGGTGTCGAGCACCGACTCGAATACCTCATCCTTTTCCGGGGTCCCCGAATTGACTGCGCTGGCGTCGGAGGAGCTACTGCCCCCGGAGCTGACAGCGGAATTGGTTTCCCCGCCGCCGGAGCAAGCTGCCAGAGAGAACAGAAGCAGCCCTGCCGTGGCTATGGTAAGCGCCCGGTTGATAATGCTCATCAAGTTGATCGGCCTCCTTTTTTTATCAGAATGCGATTTCCCAGGTCATATCGCCGGTCTTTTCCGGCAGGTATTCCCGCACTATCAGCTTGCCGCTTTCCGGATCATAGGCACGGATTTCATAAGGATCTCCGGCAACCACGGCGGAAACACCCTTCAGCAGGCGCGTTTTCGCTTCATACGCTACCTCCTTCAAATCCACGCCGCCCTGGCTGATATGCCGGGAGGTGCTGACGATCTGCGGCACGCCCTGGTATGGCCGCACCGCGAGCACCCGGGAAGCACAGGGGCGCAGCTCCAGCGTAATCTCCCCTTCCACTACCCCTAAAAATTCCTTGTTCCAGAAATCGTAAACCAGATAACGGCCCTTTTCCAGATGAAGATCGGCTTCAAGCTCCACCGTCACCCGGCTATCCTGCTCCAGCAGGTTGAGTACGTCCACAACATTCCACTGTTCAAAGGGCCTGCTGACGATGAGATTGGCGATCACCCTGTCCGCCTCATGAACGGATTCGCGGATATCCATAGGATGCGCGTCCAACGCCGGGAGACACCGCTTGAGCAGCTCCACGCGTTCGGGCGGCAGATCAGGGAGGTTATCCCCCAACGTGACCGGCAACCCCAAGACCGACAGGAAAGAGGTGCGGGAGACTGCCTGATCCAGCGAGTTGAATTCCGGGCGTATCACCAGGTTATCCGGGTCACAGTAGATTTGGGTGTTGTGATAGGCATAAAAACGCATCACCCGCGCCACAAAATCGTTGATGAATTCCCGCCAGTTGAAGATGTCGCCGCCGATGCGCGCCCCATCGAACAAATCGACGGCAAAGAGGATTTCCCTGTCCGCCGCCCCTGCACAGGACAGCATATAAAAGTCCTCTCCCAGCAGCGCCCGCGCCCGTTTGACCGCCTCGCGCAGCGCCTGCTCACTGGTCAGCTCCGGGTGGGCCATATATTCGTGGTACTGGTCGGCGAAGAGCAGCGTCACCGGCAGACAATCCCATTTCAGCGCCTCAAAGCCCCATTCCTTCACCTTTTTGACGGCGGCCGGCAGATATTCGTTTATGAATTTTTCGTTGGTCAGGTCGAAGAAGTATTCTCCGCACCACGCCACCTGCTTGGCCAGCACCGTATCTGGGTTTTCCTCAATGAATTGGGTGGACGCAGGCTCATTGGTCGGTCCGATCCACAACGCCGGGATTAAGCCCATCTCACGGATTTTATCCGCTACATACCGCAGCCCGTGGGGATACCGCACCGGATCGGGATGGAAATAGTCAATACCCTCCGGCCCGTGAATATCGAAGGCGGAATGATACCATTCCCAGTCCACCCAGATGGTGTTCGCCCCGAAATCAGCCAGATGCTCCTTCTGCCAGGCCGCGTTTTCCAGCACCGCCTTTTCGCAGGCGTCGAATTTGACCGCATACCAGGTCATCCAGCCCGCCGGCGGGGCAGGGAAGGTGTTTTTCTTATTGATCTTCTTATAGGGCGTCTGGAACAGCGTCTCAAAAAGGCGTGGCCGAACACATGCCAGCCAATGGTTCCCTTCCGTCTCAAAGGCATAGCCGTTCAGTTCCCAGTCATAGGTAAGCCGCAGTTGGTCTGCGCCCGAAATCTCTGCCGCGCTGCCGTCCGCCCGGTCGAAAAGGGCGTTGTCCGCTGTGGAAACCGCCGGGCCGACCGCGGCGCGCAGGTCGCGTCTCTCACGTCCGATACGTACGGCAAAGCTGTCCTCCACGGTACCCCATATAAATCGTCCGGAGGTCAGCAGCACCCATCCCTCCGGGCAGGCGGCGCTCACCTCTATCCCCTTGCGTGAAACCACAAAGTACAGGCTCACCGGCTCGCCCCCCTCAAAGGTGATGGTCAAGCGGGTGTCGCCGTGATAGTTGCGCTGCTCCCAGTCGGTGGCGACCGCCTTTCCGGAGAGCCCGGTCACCGTGCCGTCCGGAGCGCGCAGTGCCGCCCGCACCCCCTGCAAAAACGCGCCGCGCCCTTCATAGCCGCAGTCAAAGGTTCCGGCAGAGGGGTAAGCCTGGACATAATATTTCATATAATTGGCGTAGGTCTTATTGGGTTGTCTCTTTTCCGCTTCCATGCTGCTACCATCCTTTGCTTTTGATTACGAATAGGGATCCGCTGCATCGCGCAGGCCGTCGCCCACGAAGTTGAAGGCCATCACCGTCAGCACCACGAAGACGCCGGGAATCAGCGTCCAGGGATACAGGGCCACATTGCGTATATTCTGCGCGTCGCTGAGCAATATGCCCCAACTGACCGCCGGGGAACGCAGCCCCAGACCGAGGAAGGACATCGAGGTCTCCCCAAGGATCATACCCGGAATCGAGAGGGTAATCTGCGCGATCAGATAGCTGGCAAAGGACGGCACCATGTGACGGAAGATGATCCGTCCTGTTCCTGCTCCAGCGACACGGGCGGCACGGATGAAATCCTCGTTGCCCAGGGAGATGAACTTGCTGCGTACTACCCGGGCCAGCCCGGGCCAGCCCATGAGTGAGAGAATCAACACCATGCAGAAATAGGTCTTGGTCACCGACCAGTCGGAGGGAATGGCGGCGCTCAGCGCCATCCAGATGGGCAGGGTCGGCAGACAGACGATGAAGTCGATCACCCGCTGGATGAAGGAATCCAGCTTGCCGCCGATATAGCCCGACAGACCGCCGATTAGCACACCGAGAATAAAACTGAGAAACACGCCCACCAGACCGATAGAGCAGGAGATCCGTGCCCCGTAGCAGATGCGCGAGAGGATGTCCCGTCCCATAGAATCCGCACCGAAGAGAGTGACCGGCTGTTCGCTGCCTTTCACGCCGAATAGATGACGGTCGCAGCGAAACAGGCCCCACAGCTTATATTCGCTGCCCTTGACGAAAAAGGAAAGATACTGGATATCCTCCGGGTTCTCCACGTAAATGGTTTTCATCGTCACAGGATGGTAGGTCTGCTCCATCCCATAAACGAACGGCCGGAAGGAAAAACCGGTTTTTTCGCTGTGAAAGCGAATCATCTGCGGCTGTTGGTTTTTGATGGACGCGTTGGTCTGATTGGGATCGTAAGGGGCGATGAATTCGCACAAGATGGCAATCAGATACATGAGGACAAGTACCGCCAAGCCGACCACCGCCAGCTTATTCCGAGTAAATCTCCGCCGCATCAGCTGCCATTGGGTTGCAGCATAATAGCTTTCGTTTTGGCGCTGCCGCTGGTGTTTTTCCGCCGCCTGACGCAGCTTGCGTTCCTTTCGGCTGATATTCGAACCGCTATGATTATCGTTCATCACGCCCACCTACCCTTTCCTGCGGATCCTGGGGTCGGTCAGCGCCAACAGGATGTCCGAAATCAGGGTGCCGATCATGGTCAGCACACCCAGTATAAATACAATGGAGCCTGCCAGGTACATATCCTGATTTTTCAGGGCGTTGAGCAGCAGCGGCCCCACCGTGGGCAGATTCATGACGATGGAGATGATGGTCTGGCCGGAAATCAGCCCCGGCAGCATCCAGCCGATGGTACTGACAAAGGGAATCATGGCGATACGGACCGGATATTTGATGAGCAGCCGCAGGTTTGAGACACCCTTGGCGCGGGCTGTTTGGACATAAGGCTTGCTCATTTCGTCAAGCAGGTTGGCGCGAAAGGTTTTAATCAGCCCTGCCGTGCTGGTGATCGCAATAACAAGATACGGCATCCACACATGCTTCAGCAAATCCACAAACTTGGCAAAGCTGAACGGCTGATTGACAAAGGCGTCGGAGTACAAGCCTCCCCCGAAGGTGCCGGTAGCTGCGTAATAGAGCCAGAGCACGATCAGCGCCAGCAGAAAATCCGGCAGAGACATACCCAAAAAGGAAATCGTGGTGAAGCCATAATCCAAGGGCGAGTATTTATGCGTTGCGGAATAAAAGCCGATGGGCAAAGCGATGATCCATACCAGCAGGATCGAGGTGAAAGAGAGGGCGATGGTACAAGGGAGCCGGTCGGCAAGCAGCTCGTTCACCGGCCGGTTCCACTGGAAGGAGTATCCGAAATCTCCCTGGAACATGCGGCCCATCCATTTAAAATACTGGATATACATCGGCTGATCAAGCCCGTAGCGCATTTCCAACTGCTGGATAGTGTCCTGATCGATGTTGCCTCCCTGAGCGCGCAGGGTATTGATGTAGCTGGTCAGATAATCTCCCGGAGGCAGTTGGATCAGGACAAAGACCACGACAGATAATACCAGCAAAAGCGGAATGATAATCAATAGCCGCTTTCCAATATAATGTACCACGTGAGATTTCCGCCTTTCTTGAAAAGCCGGCAGGGATCTCTCCGGTCCCTGCCGGCGGAAAATCTGTCTCGGAGATGTAATACTGATCCGGGCTGCCGTGACCGGTATAGCCGTAGGCCCAGGAGGGACTGAGGGTGGGGACATTGTGGACGTTGTTCTTCACCAGATACAGTGCCGGCAACCGGGAGCAAACGCCGAGGACCAGCAAGTTATCGCGGTGGATTTTGAGGATCTGCTCCACATCCTGCTGCTGCCGCTGCTTGTCCGGCTCCTGTACCAGCTCTTCACCCAGGACCCATAAATCCTTGATGTACTGCGGGGGTTCCACGCCGCCCTGACCGTTCGTTGAGCGCCAGGTATAGGCGCCCGCTGCAAATCGTTGCGGCCAGGCAAAATAATCATAACCGGTATAGTCGTTGACCGTCAGGTCGGAAAGGGCCTCGAAGCCGCCTCCCCCGGTAAAGACCGTGCAGTCAAAGGAATTGGAGACACAGTGGGTTTCCCAGAGGGAGGTATCCACCGACTTGGTGCTGGCGTTGATTCCGACTTTCTGCCAATAGCTGGCGATCATGTTGGCCACATCCAGCCACTGGTTGGAATAGGCTGGCACCTCAATGACGATGGAGAGCGCCTTGCCGTTGCGCATTAACCGGAATCCATCCCCGTTTTTCGATGTCAGGCCAAGGCCGTCCAGTAGTGCGTTCGCGCCGTCCACGTCGTATTGGGTATACTGGGTGGAGAGGTTTTCATCATAATAGGGGGAGTTTTCCACCGGTGAAAATTGCCGGGCGGCAGACTTGAACTTACCCACAGTAAACTGCACGTCGATGATCTCCTGGCGGTTGATCGCCAGTGACAGCGCTCTGCGGAAATCCGTCTGCTGGTAATAGCCGCGCTTGACCTCATCCGCACTGGTGATATTGAGATGGATGTTCATGGCGTTGGGTTCGTCAAACTCAGAGGTACAGACCGTATATCCCGCCTGCCCGGCGTTCTCTGCATACAAGGGATAATTCGCCATATCCTCCATCACGCAGGCAAAGGCGATCTCAAATTCACCGCTGACATTTTTCATGGTCACGATGTCGTCGCTCTGCGCCAAATTGATGACACAGCTGTCGATATAGGGCAGCTGCCGTCCCGCGTCGTCGGTGGCCCAGTAATACGGATTGCGGGCGAAACTCAGCTGGGTGGCGGCGGTGCCGCTGGTGGTCAGCATCCAGGGAGACAGAACCGGCATATCCTGATTGGTCATGTAATCCATCCTGTCCAGGAAACAATTGACCCAGCTGTCGAAGCTCAGGCTTTTGGCGGTCGTTTCCGCCTGGTCGCTGTAATCCGCATGGAACTGCCCGAGATAATGCTTGGGCAGGAACCAATAGCTGCCGGTGCTTCCATCCGCCATATACGTGAGCATAAAGGGCCGCGGTTCCTCAAAGGTCATGACGAAGGTGATATCATCCTCCACAGTCAGGGTGGTGCTGTTCCAGGTGGCGGAGCCGGGGCTGATGGTCTTATTGTTCGCGTAGGCGTCCCACCAGAACTGGACATCCTCGGTGGTCATCGGCTGTCCGTCCGACCATTTGAGCCCCTTTCGGAGGGTCACGGTCAGGGTTTTACAGTCATCGCTGAGCACCGCCGAGGAGGCCAGATTCGGCTCGATCTCGGTGCAGTCCTTGTTCCAGGTGACCAGGTTCATCCCCTGATAATAGCCGATCATTTTGAAGGCGTGACCCTTGGTGGCATTGGTCACCGTCTGCCGCCAGGTTCCACCATAAACGCCATAGCTCTCGTACGGCTTAACCACCTTGGGATTTTCCGGAAGCCGCTCCGACAGCGCCGCCAGTTCACCTTTTTCCACCAGCGCGGCCAGCGAAGGCGCCTCCTTGATGCTCAAATCCACCTGTGGCGCCAAGTTGCCGCCGCTGCTGCCAGCGCTCGTCGTACCGCTTGCGGCGGGGCCTCCGCTGTTACAGGAGGTCAATGCAAAGGCGGCTGCGAGCAGAAGGGCCGTCAGCCTCATTGCCTGCTGATAATAAAATCTCTGTTTCATTCGCTTTCTTCTCCTCCATCGTCCTCAATGCCCTGCAGTGTGAGCTCCTCATACCGCAGGCAGGATGTATAGCGGACCCGGCCGTCCGGCCCGGTCACTTCATGCAATGTTTGATCGCATTCCTGGCATTCCGGCGCGGCATACGGACAGCGGGGATGAAAGTAACAGCCCGCCGGCGGCTTGCTCGGATCGGGCACCTCGCCCTCCGGCACCGTGCGATGAGCGCGCTTTCCCTGATTGGTCTTGGGCACCGAGGAAAGCAGCGCCTCGGTATAGGGATGCAGCGGACGCGCATACAAATCCGCAGTCTCGGCCACCTCGAACACCTTCCCTACATACATAACCACGACCTTGTCGCATAAGTGCTTCACCACGCTCAGGTCGTGAGCGATGAACAGGTAACTCATGCGGTATTCCTCTCTCAGCTGCGCGAGAAGATCAAGAATCTGTGCCTGCACCGATACATCCAGCGAGGACAGCGACTCATCGCAGACGATGAACCGCGGATTGAGGGCAATCGCCCGGGCGATACCGATCCGCTGCCGCTGTCCGCCGCTGAAGGCGTGAGGATACCGCTGCATATACTCCGGCCGCAGCCCCACCTTCTGCATCAGCTCCGCCACCCGGTTCTTCATTTCCGATTTCGGGCATGCGCGGAAGGTGATCAGCGGCTCGGCAATAATCTCCCTCGTTGTCATGCGTGGGTCGAGAGAGGAATACGGATCCTGAAAAATCATCTGGAGCTTCTGTCGGTAGGGCGACAGCGCCTTCTGGGAGAGAGTGGCCAGATCCGCCGTGCCGCCCTGACCGTCGTGATAGAGGATCTTGCCGCTATCCGGCTCCAGCAGCCGCAGGATGCAGTTGCCGACGGTGCTCTTGCCGCAGCCGCTCTCCCCCACCAGACCAACCGTCTCCTGCTCGCCAACGGTGAAGGATACGTCGTCAACCGCCTGCACATACCCGCTCACCTTGCCCGAAAGGGTTTTCTGGATTGGGAAAAACTTCTTTAGATGCTGGATTTCCAGCAAGGGCTCACGCATGCTCGTCACCATCCTCTTCCGGCGCAGAAGGCGCACTGCCCGCGTACAGATGACAGGCTACCCGGTGGTCCCCGTCCGGATAGCAGTCGGCCGGCGCCACCTGGTCGCAGAGCCCTTTCATGGCCTGCGGACAGCGCAAATGATAGGCGCAACCCTTTGGAATGCCGTAAGCATCGGGCACATTGCCCTCTATGTAAGCGAGCTTGGTTCCCCGACGGTCAGTCACCTTGGGGATGGAGGAGAACAGCCCGCGGGTGTACGGGTGAAGAGGATTGCGCAGCAATTCATCCGCGGGCGCCAGTTCCACAATGCGGCCGAGATACATCACCGCCACTGTGTCAGAGGTTTCTGCGATGATTCCCAGATTGTGATTGATCATCAGAATAGACATGTGGTATTCCTGCTGCAGCTCAAGCAGCAGGTTGAGAATCTGCGCCTGCACGGTCACATCCAGGGAGGTGGTGGGTTCATCCGCAATCAGCAGACGAGGATTGCCGGCCAGCGCCATAGCAATCATTGCCCGCTGCCGCATTCCGCCGCTGAGCTGATAAGGATATTCGTCCACCCGCTGCTCCGGCTTGGACATCCGCACCTTCCGCAGCAGCTCGACCGCATAGCCCCGCTGTTCCTTTTTAGGAATATCGGTATGCAGCCGGATTGCCTCCATGATCTGATTGCCGATGGTATAGACCGGACAGAAGGAGGTCATAGGCTCCTGGAATATCATGGCCATCTCCTTGCCGTGCAGAAGCTCGAGACGTTTGTCCTTCTGGGGCAGGCCGGCGATATCAAAGGTGCCCGCCCGGCTGTGGAACAGCAGCTCTCCGCTATCGATCCATCCGTTTTCCGGGAGAATACGCATCAGCGCGTTGGAGGATACGCTTTTTCCACAACCACTTTCTCCCACCAGCCCCAGCGTCTGCCCGACTGTGATATCGTAATTGACACCGTTGACCGCGCTCACGATACCTTCGTCGGTGCGGAACTTCACGGTCAGGTTTTTGACCTCAACGAGTTTTTCGGGTTTCAATAGTCCTTCCTCCCGGAAAGTTCATTGGTTTAATGACGGTCAGACGAATCCTTCATTGAAAATCCGCCCGCTAAGCAGAGAGGCTTCCTACGTAAATGCCCATCAGTTCGCGTCCCTTTTGCGCCGCATGGAGATTACCGCGCACAGCAGGGCTAAGCCTGCCAAAACACAGACGGGCAGCATAACCGGCATACAGTGGTTGTCCCCAGTATCGGGGATGGCGGGATTCTTCTGCTTGGAGAACATCATGGATTTAAGGGCGATGCTCCCGCTCGTCTGGATTTCATCATTGAGGTCGAGGCGAAGCTGGGTAACCGTTCCCTTCCAGAGCGAATTTTGCGACATGTCCACCGTGTAGGTCACGTAATCCCCGCTGCGGCTGACCTCTATGAGCGCCGTTTTGTCCAAAGACATCTCGGTGAACTTGTCAGTGACGAAGTAGAGGGTCATGTAGCTGATATCCGCGTCCACTTTAGCCGTAATATGAAGGAATTTGTAGCGGTCGGCGTCGATACCCAAGCCGTAGGGAGATAGAATGAAGGGGTCGATGCCGCCGTAGACAGCGGTTGTCGCGCCATTCTTGGTTTCATAGGAGGCCAGATCGTGGGTAATGGAGAAACCGGCGTTGCCTTTGCTGATGTCATAGACGATAGCCTCCTGCTTGACGGAGGAAGGACGGGCGCCGGTGAACTTAATCGACTGGATGGAGACCGTACCGCTGTCGGTCGTGTTATCGCTCAGATCGAGACGGATCAGCTTGATCGTGTCTTTCCAGGCCGCATGGGAGGACATATCCACCACATACTCGCTGTAGCCGGTATCATTCGGCGTCGTGGAGAAGGTGACGCATTTATCCCCGGTGATATCATCCTTGCTGGCTACCGCGAAATAGACCTGCATGGCGTTGGCCGGGCTCGCGTTCTTCATACGGATCACCATATAACGGTATTCCGCCGGGATGCTGGTTTCTCCGGACACGATAAAGGAATCCAAGCCGGTGATGGAGGCCTTTAGCGCACCGCTCTCCATGCCGACGGTACAAGCGTTGAACGCATTTTCACCCGCCCAGCCCTGCTGATCCTGAGAGAAATCGAACAGCACACATTTTTCCTCTTCCTTACTTTCAGCGGAGCTGTCCGGCGTCTGGGAAGACTCTGTGGAACTCTCTCCGCCGCTATCCTGAGAACTGTCCTGAGAGTCGTCTGGCGCGTTAGGATCGGCCGCGGAGAAGGTCATGCTCTTGATGTAGATGTTGCCCTGATGGTCAGTCGATGTGCCGGGGGCGAAAAGATCAAAACGCAGGAAGGCGATGGTGTGGGTCCAGTAGATGTTATACATGTCTACCACGTAGGTCTTGAACCCTGTGTCGCCGGCGCTTACAGCCACGTCCACCCGTTCTGCCCCATCAATTTCATGCACCACCGTATCCCCATCCTTGGTGCGGAAATAAAAACTCATACCAGTGGCGTCGGTACCGTTCATCATCGTTAAAATCAGATAACGGTTGCTCGCCGGAACCGCCACTTCCGCATTGATGATCGGCATTTTGCCGTTCACCACCGCTACCAGCGAGTTGTCAACAGAGGCGTCGTTGGTTAGTCCCACATCCAGTGTGCTGATGTTCCAGCTGCTCCCCGCCGTCATGTCTACCGAATAGTCGGCGGAGGTATCGGCCGCGAAAGCGAGCATCCCTGTGGCGCTCAGAAGCAGCG
>CAKTXU010000007.1 GCA_934630995.1 uncultured Eubacteriales bacterium | reverse complement strand
GGATATACACCGTTTTGCCGGTGGCGCGCCGCGACAGCTCGGAGGCCAGCTTCACCCGCTGGGCCTCGCCGCCCGAAAGGGTGGTGGCGGGCTGCCCGATTTTGATATATCCCAATCCCACATCATAGAGGGTTTGAAGCTTCCGGGCGATTTTCGGCAGGCTGCTGAAAAATTCCAGTCCCTCCTCCACCGTCATTTCCAGGACCTCGTATATGCTTTTCCCCTTGTATTTGACCTCCAGTGTTTCTCGGTTGTACCGATGTCCCTTGCACACCTCGCAGGGCACATAGATATCCGGCAGAAAATGCATCTCAATTTTGATGATTCCATCGCCCTGACAGGCTTCGCACCGCCCGCCCTTGAGGTTGAAGGAAAACCGACCGGAGGAAAAACCGCGCATTTTGGCGTCGGCCGTGGAGGCGTACAGCTCCCGTATATCGTTGAAAACGCCGGTATAAGTGGCCGGATTGGAACGGGGTGTGCGGCCGATGGGCGCCTGATTGATGTCGATAACCTTGTCCAGAGCCTCCAAACCCTGGATGGCCCTATGAGCGCCGGCGCGGCATTTGGCCCCGTTGAGCTCGGCGGCCAGATGCTTGTACAGGATTTCATTGACCAGGGAGGATTTCCCAGAACCTGAGACGCCGGTGACACAGTTGAAGGCTCCCAGCTTAAAAGATACATCGACGTTTTTGAGATTGTTCTCGGAGGCGCCTACAACAGTCAGCAGCTTTCCGTTTCCCGGACGGCGTGTTGTCGGGACGGGGATATGCCGCCGTCCGCTCAGATATTGCCCAGTCACCGACTCCCGGCAATCGCAAATATCCTGAACGGTGCCGGAGCAGATGATATTTCCTCCGTGAATGCCGGCCCCCGGTCCGACATCTACGATCCAGTCGGCACTGCGCATGGTGTCCTCGTCATGCTCCACGACGATCAGGGTATTTCCCAAATCGCGCAGCCGCTTCAGAGTGGCCAGAAGCCGGTCGTTATCGCGCTGATGCAGGCCGATGCTGGGCTCGTCCAGAATATAGAGCACCCCCATCAGATAAGAGCCAATCTGCGTGGCCAGCCGAATGCGCTGGCTTTCCCCGCCGGACAGGGTGCCGGCAGCCCGGGAAAGGGTCAGATATTCCAATCCGACACTTTGAAGAAAGCCGAGACGTTCCCGTATTTCCTTGAAAATTCTGTCGCCTATCAAGTGCTCCCGTTCTGTCAGCGCAAGCGAGTCCAGGAAGGCCAGCGCGTCGGAAACGGATTTGCGGGAAGAGTCGGCGATATTCAGACCGCCCACCGTCACGGCCAGGCTTTCCGGTCGCAGACGGTTTCCGTGACATTCGGGGCAGGGGATTTCGCTCATATAGGCTTCCAGCTCTTCCCGCATCCATTCGCTGGAGGTTTCCTTGTACCGGCGCTGCAGATTGTTGAGGATCCCTTCAAATTCGGTCATATATTCCCCGTAGCCGTATTCCTTTTGCCGTACAAGCTTAATCTTTTCTCCCTTGGTGCCGTAGAGCAGGATATCGATGATTTTAGACGGCAAATCCTTGAGGGGGGTATCCAATGAAAAGCCGTAATGCGCGGCCAGTCCTTCATAATACATCTGTGCGATGGTGCCGCCCTCGGCATAGCTCCAGCCGCTGGCGCAGATTCCCCCCTGGCGGATGGACAGGGTCTTGTTCGGCAGGATCAGGTCGGGGTCCATGGACATAAAGACACCGAGCCCCGTGCATTTCGGGCAGGCGCCGAACGGATTGTTGAAGGAGAACATACGCGGGGACAGCTCCTCGATGCTGACGCCGTGTTCCGGGCAGGCGTAGTTTTGGGAAAAGGTCATCTCCTCTCCGTCCACAACGTCCACGGATAAAAGCCCTCCGGACAGGGCGGTGGCCGTTTCGATGGAGTCGGATAGGCGGCCTTTGATATCCGGGCGGATGACCAGCCTGTCCACCACGATCTCAATGGTGTGCTTCTTATTCTTTTCCAGCTTGATGCTCTCGGATAAATCGTAAATATTGCCGTCGACACGCACACGGACAAAACCGGATTTCCGAGCGGATTCGAATTCCTTGACATATTCGCCCTTCCTGCCCCGTACGATGGGGGCTAGAAGCTGGATGCGCGTTCCCTCCGGCAAGGACAACACCTTGTCGACGATTTCGTCTATTGTCTGCTGCCGAATCTCCCGTCCGCAGACCGGACAATGGGGAATGCCGATGCGGGCATACAACAAACGCAGATAATCGTAAATTTCCGTGACGGTGCCGACAGTGGAACGGGGATTTTTGGAGGTGGTTTTCTGATCGATAGAGATGGCGGGGGAGAGTCCCTCAATATAATCCACATCCGGTTTTTCCATCTGTCCCAAAAATTGCCGTGCATAAGAGGAGAGGCTTTCCACATACCGGCGCTGGCCCTCGGCATAGATGGTGTCAAAGGCCAGGGAGGACTTCCCCGAACCGGATATCCCTGTAAAGACAATCAGCTTGTCGCGCGGGATTTCCAGATCCACGTTTTTCAGGTTATGCTCTCGCGCACCTTTGACAAGTAACTTTGTGTTCTGCATTGTAAATCATGCCTTTCTATCGCCGCTCGGCGCTGAAGTTGTTTATTTTCCCGCTCGCAGCTTCTCGATCCGATCGCGCAGATAGGCGGCGTGTTCGAATTCCAGAAGCTTGGCGGCGTTCTTCATCTCCCGGGTCAGCTGTTCGATCAGCTGCTGGCGCTCCGCCTTGGTCAGCTTCCGTCCGGGCTTGTCCGCCGTCTTTTCATGGGCGGTTATCTCAATAATATCATGGACGTCCTTAATGATCGTTTTCGGCACGATGCCGTGCTTTTCATTATAGGCAGTCTGAATGGCACGGCGGCGGTTGGTCTCCCGGATAGCCTTTTCCATTGAGGGCGTCACGGAATCGGCGTACATGATAACCTGGCCCTGCGCGTTGCGGGCCGCCCGTCCGATCGTCTGCACCAAGGCTGTTTCAGAGCGGAGAAACCCTTCCTTGTCCGCGTCCAGGATAGCCACGAGAGAGACCTCAGGCAGATCGAGTCCTTCACGGAGCAGGTTGATACCCACCAGGACGTCAAACTCGCCCAGCCGGAGGTCGCGGATGATCTCCATCCGTTCCATGGTGTCGATGTCGTGATGCATATAGCGTATTTTAATACCCGCATTATCCAGATAGGCGGTCAAATCCTCCGCCATGCGTTTCGTCAGGGTGGTAACCAGCACCCGTTCCTGCCGGGCGGTCCGCTGCCGGATTTCTTCCATCAAATCGTCAATCTGGCCCTCGACAGGCTTGACGACGATTTCAGGATCCACCAGACCGGTGGGGCGGATGACCTGTTCGACGATTTGGGCGCTGTGCTCCCGCTCAAAATCGCCGGGTGTGGCGCTGACAAAGACCGCTTGCCGGACATGGGCATAGAATTCGTCAAAATTGAGAGGGCGGTTGTCGAAGGCGCTGGGCAGACGAAAGCCGTAGTCCACCAGACTCTTTTTGCGTGCATAGTCGCCGCCGAACATGCCTCGTACCTGCGGCAGCATCACATGGGATTCGTCAACGAAAAGAAGAAAGTCGTCCGGAAAATAATCCAAAAGGGTGCAGGGGGTGGAGCCGGGCGCGCGCCCGGACAGAACGCGGGAATAGTTTTCGATCCCCTTGCACACGCCGATTTCCTGCAGCATCTCGATATCATAGCGGGTGCGCTGCAGTATCCGCTGTGCCTCCAGCAGCTTCCCCTCCGCTTTGAACCACTCGACCCGTTCAGCCAGCTCGGCCTCGATATCGGTGATGGCGCCTTGCATCTTTTCCGGCGGAACGATATAGTGGGAGGCGGGATAGATGGCCACATGCTGAATAATGCCTTTCAGCTCACCGGTCAGCGGGTTTATCTCGCTTATCCGGTCTATCTCGTCACCGAAAAATTCCACTCGGATGACCGTTTCATCCGCATAAGCCGGAAAAATTTCCACCACGTCACCACGAACGCGGAATTTATTGCGGATAAAATTGATGTCATTGCGTTCATATTGCAGTTCCACCAGCTTCGAGATGAGCTCATCCCGTTTTTTGGACATACCTGGGCGCAGAGAAATCACCATACTGCGATAATCAATGGGATCCCCCAGGCTGTATATGCAAGAAACGCTGGCCACAATGATCACGTCCCGTCGCTCCGACAAAGCGGAGGTGGCGGAGTGGCGCAGTTTGTCTATTTCATCGTTGATAGCGCTGTCTTTTTCAATATAGGTATCCGTCGTGGGGATGTAGGCCTCAGGCTGGTAATAATCGTAATAGCTGACGAAATATTCGACGGCGTTGTGGGGGAAAAATTCCCGGAACTCTGAACATAGCTGTGCCGCCAGCGTTTTGTTGTGCGCCAGCACAAGGGTGGGACGGTTGAGATTGGCAATGACATTGGCCATGGTGAAGGTCTTTCCCGAACCGGTCACACCCAGCAGGGTCTGTTCCTTTTTGCCTTCCAGGATCCCCTGGGTAAGAGACGCGATGGCTTCAGGCTGATCGCCGGTCGGCCGGTAGGAGGATACGAGCTGAAATTTTTGATCATCCATAACTTTTCCTCATAAACAGGCAGTGAACCAAAGTCACACTTCAAACAAACGTTCCAATCCATTTTAATAAGTTGGGCCTTAAAAGTCAAGTCCGTGGAAAAAGAAGTTGGAAGGAATTCAGAAAACAAACGTCCCGCGAGCAAAGCGGGACGTTTGCGTAAAGACGCTTTATTGTATCGGCTGTGTCGCACACGACGAAGTCTCCCGTCAGGAATCCATACCCCTTGCCATCCAACTCAGGGAACGTACCGGCGCATTTTCTAGTGCATCCGGTGGATCACTCCTTTACCCTGACCTTGTCCTTGAGTTCCGCCACATCGAAACCGGAGCACCGGTTGCAAACCCCGACCTTCTTCATTTCCGCTGAGCTCCTTCCCATGCCTTATATCCGGATTCATTATCAGCATCTGCACACAAGCCCTTTATAAAAGGACGGTTTCGGAACGGTTTGCCGCTTGTTCTTCATACGCGGCCAATATGGGGTGGGCCTTCAGCCTGAAGCCAACATTATCTTATACAACATGCGCGGTATAACACGCCCTGGTAACATTTTAGGTAAACGGAAGCAACCGCATGGTAAACAAACGTTCTTTCTGCCGGAATACCCAGAATACACTGTAAGCTGTTAAAAGTCAAGTGTTAAGGTATCATATTTGATTATCTTTTTCAAGGAACAGGATTTTCCATAGCCTTTGTGTGACACAAAAGATTATTTACAAATACTTCATATACTGTTTTCCCGGGTATTGTATGATAAATGGAGCAAAATAGCAAAGGACGAAAGGCGCGCCATGTTTGGATATGTGAAGGTATATCAGCCTGAGCTGAAGATGGGCGAGTTCGAGCAATACCGCGGCGTATACTGCTCACTGTGCAAACAGCTTGGGAAGAGGTACGGTGTGGTATCACGCCTGACCTTGAGCTACGATTTTACCTTCCTCGCACTGTTTTGCATGGCTATGGAGGACGGCTGCGCCGGATTCCACAAGGGCCGATGCCTCTTTAATCCCCTAAAAAAAAGAACCTGCTGCGCGGAAAATGCGCAGATAGCTTTTGCCGCGGACGCCGCCACCATTCTGATGTATTTCAAGCTGCTGGATACGGTGGCGGACAACCGCTTATTCAAGTCGCTGGGGGCGCGGCTACTGCTTCCTTTTGCCTCACGGGCGAGAAAAAAGGCGAAAGCCAGGCAGCCGTCGCTTTATGCGGTGGTGGAGAGATGCATCCAGGCTCAAACGGCGCTGGAGAAGGCGAGCACCTCTTCCATTGACGCTGCGGCCGAGCCATCGGCCCAGATGCTGGCGGCCATGGCCGAAACGGCGGCCAGGACGGATAAGGAACGCCAGATTCTGCAGCGTTTCGGCTATTGTCTGGGGCGCTGGATATATCTGGTGGATGCGGTGGACGACTTGCCGGACGATTTGAAGGACGGCAATTATAATCCTTATATAGTATCCCGCGGCATCACCGACGAACAGGGAATAGCGCAGACCCGCACCTATGCTCTGCAAAGCCTCAACGCCTGTCTGGCGGAATGCATCGCCGCCTATAATCTGCTGTCCATAAACCGCTTTGACGGTATTTTGCGCAACGTTCTTGAGCTCGGCATGCCGGCGGTTCAGAGAACCGTTTTGGAAGGCCGGGATAAGGATAAAACCAAACGTGACGGCACCACTTGACAGAAAGGCCTGGGTAAAAAGATGAACGATCCCTATGAGGTACTGGGTATACAGCCGAACGCCACTGACGAAGAGGTCAAAACCGCTTATCGGGAGCTGGCGCGGAAATATCATCCGGACAATTATGCCAACAACCCTCTGTCGGATCTCGCGCAGGAGAAGATGCAGGAGATCAACGAGGCGTATGATACTATTATCCGCATGCGGCGTCAGAACGGCGGTGCGGCGGCGCCGGGGAATCCGCAGCGCAGCGCCAACCGCGCCTCGCGTTTCAGCGACATCCGCAACATGGTCAATACCGGCCGCATCGCGGATGCCGAGACCCTGCTGGACGGTGTCCCCTCTCCCAACCGGGATGGGGAATGGTATTTCCTCAAGGGCAGCGTTCTCTACAGAAAAGGCTGGCTGGAGGATGCCTTCAATCATTTCAGCACCGCCTGCCGGATGGATCCCGGCAATATGGAATACCGGTCGGCTCTCAATCAGATGAATATGCAGCGACAGAGCGGCGGGTACCGGACAACCGGCAGGCCGGCCGCCGGGGGTTGCACGGCCTGTGACATGTGTCAGGGCCTTATCTGCGCCGACTGCTGCTGTGAATGTATGGGCGGCGATCTCATCCGCTGCTGCTGAGGCGGTAATGATGCCGTATCGATATGGTATAGGGAGGAACCACGGTTGAAGCAAACTGGAAAGGTGGCGCTCGGCGGGATTCTGGCGGCGCTTTCTATGGTCTGCATGTTTCTGACCATTTTTCCCTATGCTACCTATGCGTTACCGGCCATAGCAGGCGCAGTCCTGATTCCCTTGGTGGTTGAGCTGGGGGTACGTTGGGGCTGGGCGGTCTATTTCGTCGTCGCGCTCCTCTCCCTGTTCTTCGCCCCGTCGATGGAGGCGAAGGTCATGTTTATTGCCTTTTTCGGCTATTATCCTGTGTTCAAGTCCATGGTTGAAAAAGGAATCCGCAGCCGGGTGCTGGAGTGGGTGCTGAAGCTTGCTGTATTCAACGTCGCTATGGTGGGGGCCTATCTGCTTCTGCTGTTCGTTTTCGGCATGGATCCGGATACGTTTGTGATATTCGGCTTCAATCTTCCCCTGGTATTCCTGGCGGCCGGGAATGTGGTGTTTTTGATTTATGACATCGCCCTGACCAACGTGATTACGGCCTATAGTCACATTCTGCATCCGCGTCTTTCCCGTATATACCATTGATTTTCAGGCGGAAGAGAAACTTCCGCCTTGTTTTTTGCAGGAAAACGGATTTCTTCTTGCATTTTGAGCCGTTTGGCTTTAAAATAGCAGAAGAGTAAATTCCATACCCGGGGGCTGTAAGGCCGTGAAAGGACAAGGCGATAGGGATGAAAACAAACCTGATTGCGCATATACAGAGCAGAATGAGCGGCTTTTCCAAGGGACAAAAGCTCATTGCCGGCTATATTATGGAGCATTATGATACCGCAGCCTTTATGACCGCCTACCGTCTGGGTGAAACTGTGGGGGTCAGTGAATCTACGGTGGTGCGCTTTGCGGCGGAATTGGGTTTTGAAGGCTATCCGCAGCTGCAGAAGGCTATGCAGGAGCTCATCCGCAGCAAGCTCACGACGATCCAGCGTATCGAAGTAACCCGGGCCCGGATGGAGGATTCGGATGTCCTCGACAATGTCATGGCTTACGATATGGCCAATATCCGCCAGACGCTGGAGGAGCTGCCGCGCTCCGTCTTTTGTGAGGCAGTGGACGCGGTGGTAGGGGCCCGTCAGGTATATATTTTCGGTGCGGGCAGCTGCCGTGCGCTTGCCAATTTTTTAGCCTATTATCTTAAGCTGCTGGTGGGGAGCGTCCATCTCATTTATACCTCCAGCGAGGCGGAGATTTTTGAGGAAATGATCCACATCGGGGAGGAGGACGCCCTCATCGGCCTGAGTTTTCCCCGCTACTCCAGCAAGGCGGTCAAAACGGTTCATTTTGCCCATTCCCGCAGGGCGAAGGTGATTGCCATCACCGACAGCATCCTGTCGCCTATTGCCCCGTATGCCAGCAGCCTGCTGCTGGCTCACAGCGATATGGCGACCATCGTGGATTCCCTGGTGGCGCCGCTGAGCGTTATCAATGCGCTGATTGTGGCGGTTTCCCTCAGACGCCTGGAGGACAACCGGGGGACTTTGGAAACGCTGGAAACCCTCTGGCAGAAATATCAGGTTTATCAGCCCTTCGGTGACAGGGGCTTTGAAGAGGATGAAAAGGACGAGTAAACGATGCATTGCTTGATTGTAGGCGGAGGAGCCGCCGGCCTGACCGCGGCCGGCTTCGCCGCCCGCCGGGGTGTCCGGGTGACAGTCGTGGAGCGCAATCCCCGCATGGCCCGTAAGGTGATGATTACCGGCAAGGGACGTTGCAATCTGACAAACAGATGCACGGTGGAGGAGTTTATCGCCCATGTCCCGCAAAACGGCCGTTTCCTTTACAGCGCCCTGTCCTTTTTTCCACCGGAGGCGACCATGGCGTGGATGGAGAACCTGGGTGTCCCCTTGAAAACCGAACGGGGAAACCGCGTGTTTCCCGCCTCGGATAAGGCGGTGGACGTGGTGGATGCCCTTGTAAGGTTTGCGCGGGAGGGCGGCTGCCGTTTCCTCCAAGGCCGGGCTTCCCGGCTGCTGCTGGAGGGAAGCCGTTGTACCGGGATAGAGCTTGAGACGGGGGAGAGGCTGACGGCCGATGTGGTCGTTGTTGCCACAGGAGGCCTATCCTATCCGGCAACCGGCTCCACCGGCGATGGCTTCGCCCTGGCCCGTCAGGCAGGCCATGCGGTGACGCCGCCGCGTCCCTCCCGGGTGCCGCTCGTTTCCTCCGACGGTTATTGCAGCGAGCTGCAGGGCCTGTCTCTGCGCAACTGCGCTCTCAAGGTTGTCGATAACATCCGGCAAAAGGTCGTTTTCACCGATTTCGGTGAAATGTTGTTCACCCATTTCGGTGTATCCGGGCCTATGGTCCTGAGCGCCAGCGCCCACATGCGGCAGATGGAACCGGAGCGGTACACCCTGTGGCTGGATTTGAAGCCGGCCCTGACGGACAGCCAGCTCGACGCCCGCCTTGTGCGGGATTTGGAGGAGAGACGAAACAGTGATTTCGGCAACGCTTTGGGCGGATTGCTGCCGCGCAAGCTCATTCCCGTAATGGAGCGGCTATGCGGCATACCGGGCGAAAAAAAGTGTCATGACATCACCAGAGAAGAGCGCCGGACACTGGGGACCCTTCTGAAAGCGTTTCCAGTGCGCATCCGGGGTTTCCGCCCGGTGGAGGAGGCGATTGTCACCTCAGGCGGAGTCTGCGTCCGCGAACTGCATGCCAAAACCATGGCTTCAAAGAAAGTGGAAAATTTGTACTTCGCGGGCGAGGTACTGGATGTGGACGGCTATACCGGCGGCTTTAACCTGCAAATCGCCTTTTCGACAGGTGCCGCCGCGGGCCGTTCAGCGGCAGATTCCATGATAGGAGGATAACCACTATGAGCCACAAAACCCTGGCTGTTGCCATCGACGGCCCTTCCGGCGCTGGGAAAAGCACCATCGCGCGGATACTGGCGCGGGAGCTTCATTTTTTGTACGTGGACACCGGCGCTCTTTATCGGGCGGTGGGCTACGAAATGCTCCGGCGTGGGCTCGATCCGGCGGATACCGCTGCCGTGGAGCCGGTTCTTCCGTCACTGTCCATATCCCTGCGGTATGTGGATGGTCTGCAGCGCGTCTTTATCGGCGAGGAGGATGTCAGCGACCGGATCCGGACGCCGGAGGTTTCCATGGCCGCCTCAGCCGTGTCCGCCCTGCCGTCGGTGCGGCAATTTCTTTTCCAGCTTCAGCGTGACACGGCGGCGGCGAATGATGTCATCATGGACGGCCGGGATATCGGGACGGTGGTTCTGCCGGACGCGGGACTGAAGATTTTTCTGACGGCTTCCGCCGAGGACCGCGCCAGGCGCCGTTTTGAGGAATTACAGGAAAAGGGCGTATCCACCTCCTTTGACGAGGTGCTGGCCGACATGAAAAAGCGGGATCATGATGATTCGACCCGGGCTGCGGCGCCCTTGAAGCCCGCCCCCGACGCGGTTCATGTGGACACCACGGGAAACACCCTGGAGCAGTCGGTGGTTCTGCTCAAGCAACTGGTGAAGGAGAAGCTGGCACGATGATTCTGGGAAGATTTCTGATCCGTTTTTTCACCCCCTTAGCCTGGCTCCTCTTTCCCTTTAAGGCGGTGGGCAAGGAAAATATTCCGCCGGCTTCTGAAAACAACCGGCTGATACTCTGCGCCAATCACATATCCGATTTGGATCCGATGTTCCTGGTGATGTGTCAGAAGCAGCATATCTATTTCATGGCCAAGGCGGAGCTGTTTTCCTCCAAAATAGGAGGCTGGTTTTTCGGGAAGCAGCTGGGCGCCTTTCCCGTTAAGCGGGGAGCGGGGGATACCGGCGCATTGGATAGGGCGGAGGAAATCGTCAACGCGGGAAAAATTATGGGGATTTTTCCAGAGGGAACCCGTTCTAGGGACGGTAAGCTTGGGCGTGCCAAATCGGGCGCGGCCCTGATCACCGCCCGGACGGCGGCGACGGTACTGCCCGTCTGCATCAAAACCAAGGATCAGCACGTCCGCCTTTTCCGAAAAACCACCATCGTTTTCGGTAAGCCTCTCTCCACTGAGGAGCTGCATCTCACCGATTCGGAGCATCCGGACCTGCGCTATGCCTCCCGGCATCTGATGGAGGTCATCGGTTCCATGCTGGAAATGCAAGGAGAAAAGGTATAAAAGAGGTGTTTCTTTGGGAAAAATCTATGTAGCGCAGTCAGCCGGTTTCTGCTTCGGCGTGAGCAAGGCGGTCAATAAGGTGTATGAGCTGCTCTCTCAAGGGCGCTCGGTATGCACGTTGGGGCCCATCATCCATAATCCCCAGCTGGTCGCGGAGCTAGAGGCCAGAGGCGTTCGCACAGTGGATACGCCCGAAGAGGTGCCGGAGGATGCGATCCTCGTCATACGCTCCCACGGCGTGGCCCGCGATATGCTCGAGCATATCCATACGCTGGGAGTCGAAGCGGTGGATGCCACATGCCCCTTTGTCTCCAAGATTCATAAAATCGTATCTGAACGGGCGCCGAAGGACGCCGTTGTCCTGATTGCCGGGGATGAAGGGCACCCGGAGGTAGCCGGAATCCGGGGACATTGTCGGGGCGCCTCCTACGTTTTTTCCTCGGCGGAGGAACTGGCGTGTCTCGTCGACGGCCCGCTCAAGGGTGTCGAAACGCCTATCTTTATGGTATCCCAGACCACTTTTAATCGTTTGACTTGGGAAAAGAGCGTAAAATTCGCAAAAACCCTCTATACAAATCTTTTCGTTTTTGATACAATATGTAATGCGACTGCCGAACGGCAACGGGAGGCGGAAGCTTTATCGCAGAAATGCGATGCGATGGTGATTGTCGGTGGGCGTCAAAGCTCCAACACGGCCAAGCTGCGGGATGTCTGCTCTCTGCATTGTCCGACCTATCTGGTCGAGACGGCGGCCGAGCTCCCGCGGGACGAGTTAGTCGGCGTGGATTCAGTTGGGCTGACGGCAGGAGCATCGACTCCCGCCGGGATTATAAAGGAGGTACTTTCAACCATGTCTGAGATTGTCAACAACAGCGAAGTGCAGGAGAAACAGGAAACAGAGGTCGCAGCGGAGACTGTGACGGAAGAACCAGCCGCGCCGGCTAAATCTTTTGATGAAATGAGTTTTGAAGAGGCGCTGGAGGCTTCTCTTCAGAGTTTAAGTACAGATGAAAGAGTCCGTGGCGTCGTTGTGGGGATTGCCCCCAATGAGGTACAGGTCGAGGTTGTCGGCAGAAAGCAGGCCGGATACATCCCTGTGGACGAGCTGTCTGCGGATCCCAACGCCAATCCCGAGGAGCTGGTGAAGGTCGGCGACGAGCTGGAGCTGCTGATCATGCGCACCAACGACCAGGAGGGCACCATCATGCTTTCCAAGAAACGGATTGACGCCCTTAAGGGATGGGATACCGTCGTGGCCGCGGAGCAGAGCGGTGAAATTCTCGACGGTGTGGTCACCGACGTCATCAAGGGCGGTCTGCTGGCCGTCACCCATGGCGTGCGCGTGTTTATCCCTGCCTCCCAGGCGTCTGCCGTTCGGATGGAGGATTTGAGTCCCTTGCTCAAGCAGAATGTCCGCTTCCGTATTATTGAGGTCAACCAGAGCCGCCACCGCGCCGTAGGTTCCATCCGTGCCGTGGCCCGGGAGGAGCGTAAGGAGAAGGAAGAAGCCTTCTGGGCGCAGGCCGAGGTGGGCCAGCAGTATACCGGCATGGTCAAATCCCTGACTTCTTACGGCGCGTTCGTCGATTTGGGCGGTGTGGACGGCATGGTGCATATCTCCGAGCTGTCCTGGAGCCGGATCAAGCATCCCTCCGAGGTCGTCAATGTCGGTGATACCGTGGAGGTATATATCCGCGATCTCGATCACGAGAAGAAGAAGATTTCGCTGGGTTATCGGAAGTCCGAGGACAATCCATGGGAGATTTTCAAGGCGAACTATCCCATCGGATCGGTGGTCACCGCCAAAATCGTCGGTATGACCGCCTTCGGCGCCTTCGCCCAGATTATCCCGGGGATCGACGGTCTGATCCACATTTCGCAGATTGCCGATCGCCGCATCGACAAGCCGCAGGATGAGTTGAAGATGGGCCAGGAGGTTCAGGTGAAAATCACGAACGTCGATTACGAAAACAAGCGTATCAGCCTGTCTATCCGCGCGCTGCTGGAGGATGCGGAGGCTGCCGGCGCCACCGAAGCCCCCACCTCAGAGGAGGCACAGCCGGCCGAAGAGGAGACTCCGGCTGAATAATCGACAGACATCCCTTTTGCTCACCATCGCGTTTTAATGGCGTGGAAACCGAATTTATTGGTTTCCACGCCTTTTTTTCACCTTTTTCTCTTCTTTTGCGTAAGATGGAATATCCTGCGAAAGGAGGGGGGAATTCATGAGAAGAACCCTGGGCTCCCGCTCAAAATGGTCGCCCGCGCGCTATAAGCGGGAACGCTTCCGACCCTCGCTCAGGCTGTTCCGCCTGCTGTCGTTTTTGTGTGGCCTGGCAGTTCTGCTGTACGCTGTGGACGCCCGGTACCGGCCGCTTGTCAAAGCCTATGCGCTCAACCAGTCAAGGCTGATGTCCACGCTGGCCATAAACCGCGCGGTGGAAAGAGTGCTTGAGGCGGACGGTACCAAATACGAGGATCTGATCCGGGTGGATAAAGGGGATGACGGCAGCATCAAATCCCTTGAATCCAATATCGTAGCAATCAATCTCCTGAAGGCGGCTGTCACCGGTGCAGTCGTCGAAGAACTGGGCGATAAAAACACCATAAATGTGAAAATTCCACTTGGTACACTGCTCGGCAGCGACTTTCTCAGCGGCAGAGGCCCGCTGATTCCACTAAAAATCGGGATAAAGGGAACTGCCTTGACAACGATGGAAAGCCGCTTTCAAAGCGCTGGCATCAATCAAACCAGTCATCAAATCCTGATGAATATCCAGGTGTTGGTTTTCTGTGCGATCCCTGGCTTCTACACCTCCACAACCGTGGATTCCACCTTCATGATAGCGGAAACGATCCTGGTGGGAGAGGTTCCTCAGGTGTATATGAACCTGGGCGGGGATTCTGAAGACCTTGTCGGAAAGCTCTTCGATACGAATGGCGATTCCTAATCTTTTTGTGGCATTTTCCGTCAAAAGTTGGTATACTAGGGAGGTGCTGAAGAAACACGGCGTCCCTGTCCGTGCCGAAAGGATGATCACCGACTATGGATTTTGAAACGGCACAAAAACGCGTGCTGGAGTTACGGGAGCAAATCGACTATCACAGCCGTCGGTATTACGACGAAGATTCCCCGGAGATCGAGGATGACGAATTCGATGCATTGACCAGGGAATTGCGGGAGTTGGAAGAGGCATATCCTCAGCTCGTGACGGCGGATTCCTATACGCAGAAGGTGCATGGAGAGATTTCCAATCTGTTTACGCCGGTGGAGCAGGAGGTGCCGCTGGCCAGCCTGCAGGATGTATTTTCCCTGGAGGAGCTGCGGGATTTCGACACGCGGGTGCGGGAAGCCGTGGAAGCCCCGGTCTATGTGGTGGAGCCGAAAATCGACGGTTTGTCCATTGCGCTGGAATACAGGGACGGGACCCTGTTGAGAGGAGCGACCCGGGGAGACGGCCAGGTCGGGGAGGATGTGACCGCCAACCTGCGTACCATCCGTTCCATTCCCAAGCGGCTGAAGGAACCGGTTCCCCGGGTCATCGTCCGCGGTGAGGTCTACATGCCCCGGAAAAGCTTTGCAGCCTTGGTGGAAGCTCAGGAGCAGGAAGGGGAAAAAACCTTTAAAAACCCGCGGAACGCCGCCGCGGGCTCCCTTCGTCAAAAGGATCCGGCCGTGACCAAAATACGGAATCTGGATATTTTTATTTTCAATCTTCAGTTGATTGAGGGAGAAGTGCTTTATTCTCACGCGCAGTCCTTGGAACGGATGCGAGAGCTGGGCTTCCATGTCATTCCTTTTTACAAAAGGACCACCTCCATCGACGACGTACTCACGGAAATCGAACGGATCGGAGAGGTACGCAATTCCCTCGAATACGATATAGACGGCGCGGTTGTCAAGATTGACGATTTCGGGGAAAGAGACGCATTGGGTTCCACCTCCAAATTCCCCAAATGGGCTGTGGCCTATAAATACCCGCCGGAGGAAAAGGAAACCATTCTTCTGGATGTGGAAGTCAATGTAGGACGCACCGGTGTACTGACACCGACGGGGGTATTTGAACCGGTGACGCTGGCGGGGACAACCGTCAGCCGCGCCACCCTGCACAATGAGGATTTCATACGGGAAAAAGCCGTCGGTATCGGGGACAGGGTGGTACTGCGCAAGGCGGGGGACATCATTCCGGAGGTGGTGCGGGTGGTATCCCACGCCTCGGATACGCCCTATCAGTTGCCGGAAACCTGCCCCTCCTGCGGATCGCCTGTTTCGCGGGAGGAGGAGGAAGCCGCCCTGCGCTGCAGTAATCCGGAGTGTCCCGCCCAAATCCTGCGACACCTGATTCATTTTGCTTCTCGCGATGCTATGGATATTGAGGGGCTGGGCCCGGCTGTACTGGAGCAGCTGGTCAATGAGGGGCTGATCCATAACGCCTACGATCTCTATAAGCTGAAAAAGGAGGATGTGGCGGCGCTGGAGCGCAAGGG
>CAKTXU010000006.1 GCA_934630995.1 uncultured Eubacteriales bacterium | reverse complement strand
GGATATCGATCGTTCCATGCTTCACGTCGACGTGGCCGACCGCTGCTTCGACGGCCGCGCCGCCACCCCCTATTACCTGCTGATGAACGGCGTCGATCACCTGGAGGCGCAGGACAACCTGCTGCCCATCCTCGAGCAGATGAACCGCCGTCTGCCCGCCGACAAGCGGATCGTGCAGTATGAAATGGCCGACTACATCGGCGCGGTTAGGGACTACATCAAGGAAAACGATATCGAGCTGGAGACGGTGGAGGGCGAGCTGCGCATGGGCGGCGATATGGAGCTGCTCAAGGGCTGCCTGTCCTCCCGCAGCTATCTCAAGCGCCAGAACGTCCGTGCGCAGAACATGCTGGAGTGCCGGCTGGAGCCTTTGTACGCCATGCTGGAGATGGCTGGCGCCAAAGGCGCCTATTCCCTGGATCATTTCCGCTATATGTGGAAGGAGCTCATCAAAAACCATCCCCACGATTCCAGATGCGGCTGCAGCCGGGATGAGGTCCACCACCATATGGAGGACAACTTCGAGAGGCTGGAGACCACCACCGGCGAGATTTTCCGCCGGGGCCAGCTGCTGGCGGCCCAGCACATGGGACTGCAGGAGTTTGGAGACGAGAATTATGTGCTGACTGTGATGAATACCACCGAAACCGCTCGGGGCGGCCTGGTGCGGGCGGTGATGGATTTTCCCGTCAAGGAGAATGTCATCGGCTTCGATATCGTGGATAACGACGGAAAGCCCGCCGATTACGATGTGCTTTCCCATGAGAAAACCATGCTGGATGTGTTCAGCCCCATCAATCTGCCCGGGGTCATGGACGTGGATCGGTATGTTGTGCTGCTGAGCGTGCCCGCCGTGGCGGCGCTCTCCATCAAGGGCTATATCGTAAAGCCGCGCTCCGCCGGCGCGCCTCTTGCCGTGTGTGCCGCCATGGAGAAGCCCTCCGCCGATAAGCCGGTGGTCATGGAGAACGAGTGCCTGAAGGTCACCGTCACCGGCGGCCGGGTGGATATCGAGGATAAAAAAACCGGCCATGTCATGGCGGACGCTCTGCGTCTGGAGGATACCGCCGACAAGGGTGACGCCTATGTCTACTGGCCCGAGGAGAATTCGCGGGCTATCTATTCCGGGGAGGATGCGGCCGTCCAAATCGTGGAATGGACCCGTCGCCGGCAGAGTGTGGCCATCCGCCATCTGCTCCGGCTGCCTGCCTGCTACGATTTCGATGCCATGAAACGGACAGAGGAAACGGTGGATTGTCCCGTCACCCTGACTTTGACCCTGGCGAAGTATGAGGCCGCCCTTGAGGTGGCCTATACGGTGGAAAATCACGCTAAGGACCATCGGATACGTCTGCTGGTGAGCACGGGTCTGGAAACCCGGGTCAGCGTCGCCGATACCGCCTTCGACGTCCGGCACTACGATGACCTCAGCCATTATCCCGATACCAAGAGCCGGGTGCTGCCAAACGCCTCCTTCGCTGCCGTGGAAGCTGACGGCAAGGGCGTGGCGGTCTTCACAGAGGGCGAGCATGAGTATGAGCATCTGACCGACGAAACGGCGCTGGCTTTCACTCTCGTGCGTTCCACCGGTCTCATTACCCAGAACTACAGCACCTTCCACTCCTCCAGCGGCGAGCAGTGGAATTGCCCGGATAACCAATGTCTGCGCACCCTGTCCGGCAGGGTGGGTCTCGCCGTTTACACCGGGGAAGCCGTCCACGCAGGAATTCCGCGGCAGGCAAAGAACTTCCGCAATCCCCTGCTGAGCTTTTTCACCTCCTGCGACAGCCGTAAATTCGCCGGCGGCCGTATGGCTGTACAGGATACCAAGCTGGAAGAGATCTTCTATCTGCCCGATCCCTACAAGGCCGTGACCATCCCGGACGGGGAATCCTTTGTCCGGGCCACCGGCGACAGCCTGTTGCTGACCGCCATGAAAAAGGCGGAAAACGGCGTCGGGACCATCCTGCGCTATGTCAATCTGTCCGACGAGGCGGTGAAATCCACCCTGACGGTGAAGGGGTTCATCTATCGGACCAATCTGGAAGAGGTCGGGACGGAATTCCTGGGACAGGACGAGGTGACCGTGAACTTCGGCCCCAAGAAAATCCTCACCTTCCTGGTCAAGGCTTATCCGGAAACCGAGCAGTGCCTGAAGGGATAACGGATGACAGACAAAAAGCGCGAATTGCCATGAACCGTGGCAATTCGCGCTTTTTCTTGCTATTTTGCTTACTGTCTGCTATGGTGTGGGTAAGGTTAAGGATACAAGGGAGGATATACCATGAAAGACAGTCGGGAGAAAAGGGAGGGCCGCGCCCTACGCAACCGCGCCCGTGAGCTTTATGCCTGGAAGCGGGGATTCCTGCTGCCGCTGGCTTTGCTGGCGGGACTTCCCTCGTTGGTCGGGGGCCTTATCGGCCTATCTCTGCCGGAGGGCGGATGGTGGAACGGGCTGATATCCTGGGGTATCACGCTCCTGGCTTTTCCGCTGACAATGGGCTTTACCCGGATAGCGCTCACACTGGCGCGAGATGAAGCTCCGGATCGGGAGCTGCTGCACTTTTACCGGCGGCCCGCTCTATTGGGGCAGGCCCTGCTGGTGGGGGCGTTCATGTCGCTTCCCGGTTTCTGCGTATATCCGCTGAACCTGCTGCTGGCCTTTTCTCGTGCCGTGGAAGCCCCCGACTTGCTCTTTGCGCTGCTTGCCGGGTTAAGCCTGCTTTTCCTGGTTGGGTGCCTTTGGTTTTTCTGTCGGTTTTTCCTCTGCCCGTATCTCCTCATTCTTCATGAGGGCGGAAGCGCGGGTGAAATCGTCCGGGACGGGTTTACGCTGTCCTCCGGACATACCCGGCGCATTTTTTCGTTTTTGGTTTGGGTGTATCTGCCCTTTTATTTGTTATATCTTCTTCCCGAGGCCCTACCCATGCTGCTGGCGGGGCTGTCTACGCCGTCCGCGGTAATACCCTGGACGAGTATGGCCGTGCAGGGGATCCGGTATCTTTTGTCCGCCGCCTATTCCCCCTATCTGGAGCTGTCCCTGGCGGGGCTGGCCCTGTCCCTACTGCCTTGGACCAATCCGGGTATCGGGGCTGGCCGTCGCCGCACCAAAGGGAAATGACGCCTCTTATTATAACAGAATAAGAGCAAAAATTTATATATTATAACGAAGTTTACGCCTTAATTACGATGATTGTTGATAATATTTGGATAATTAATAGAACTATTGCATTATTCGGGCATATAGTATATACTAAGGGTGGCGCCCTGCCGGACAAGGGTGTGGACCCAGCAGAAAGGACGAGAGCTTTATGCCTGATAAAATGATAAAAAACGATAAAAAAGAGCATAGGGAGCCGACGGCTGCGAAGGCTGCGGCCCCCCGCAAGTCCGCGGCAAAAGCAGCCAAGCCCGCCCCCAAGAAGGCCGCACCAGCCAAAAAGGCGGACGGCGCCCTTATCCCCGAGGGGGATCTGCAGGCGATGCTGGAGGGGAAGCTGATGCACAACTTCTCCGTCACCCCCGCGGAGGCGACGGACGAGAATTTCTATAATGCCCTGGCCCTGGTGCTGCGGGATATCCTGCGGGGCCGTCGGGTGGCCTATATGGCCAAAACCCGGGAGCAGGATTCCAAGCAGGTGTATTACCTGTGTATGGAATTCCTCATGGGCCGATCCCTGAAAAACACGCTGTACAATTTAAATCTAACCGGGGAGGCAGCCCGGGTTCTGGAGGGTTACGGCGTCAAGCTGGATTCCCTGTATGAGCTGGAGCCGGATGCCGGATTGGGCAACGGGGGACTGGGCCGTCTGGCCGCCTGCTTCCTGGACGGGCTGGCCACCTCTTCCATCCCGGCGGTGGGGTATTCTCTGCTGTATGAATACGGCATCTTCCGGCAGAAGCTGGTGGACGGCTGGCAGACCGAGCTGCCTGATTTCTGGCTGCCCGGCGGTGAGGCGTGGCTCCTTCCCCGGCCGGAGCTGGCCAAGGAGGTTTATTTCGACGGCACCATTCGGGAATGGTGGGAAAACGGCTTTCATCACGTGGTGCATGAGAACCCCAATGTGGTCATCGCCCAGCCCTACGATATGATGGTGCCGGGCAAAGACGGCCAGGCTGTCTCGGTGCTGCGCCTGTGGCGGGCCACCGCGCCGGGGATGGACATGTCCCTGTTCAACCAGGGTGAATACATGCGCGCCATGGAGCAAAAGGCCATGGCCGAAGTGATAACCCAGGTACTTTATCCTGCCGACAACCATCGGGAGGGCAAGTCCCTGCGGCTGTCCCAGCAGTACTTCCTGGTTTCCGCTTCCATTCAGGATATTGTCAAACGCCATCTGGGGCAGTACGGCACCCTGGACAACCTCCCCGACACGGCGGCTATTCATATCAATGACACCCATCCCACCTTGGCCATTCCGGAGTTGATGCGCATCCTGCTGGACGAATGCGGCTATACCTGGGAGGCTGCCTGGAATATTATCAATCGCACCTTCGCCTATACCAACCACACGGTCATGGCTGAGGCGCTGGAATGCTGGCCGGAGGATCTCTTCTCCCAGCGGCTCCCCCGCATTTATCAGATTGTGAAAGAAATCAACAACCGGTTCAGCGAGCAGATGATGGAAGCCACCGGCGGCGATCGGGAAAAGGTCAGCCGCATGGCGATCATCAGTTATGGCCTCATCAAAATGGCTAATCTCTGTGTGGCAGCTTGCCATTCAGTCAACGGCGTATCCCAGCTGCACAGTGAAATTGTCAAGCATGAGGTTTTCTCCGACGCCTATTCCCTGATGCCGGAAAAATTCACCAACGTCACCAACGGCATCGCCCACCGCCGCTGGCTCTGCCAGGCCAATCCAGGGCTGACGGCCTTTGTATCCGCCCGTATCGGGGACGGCTTTGTCCGGGATGCGGCGGAGCTCCAGCGGCTGCGCCCCTATGCCGACGATCCCGCCTCCCTGGAGGAGTTCCTGGCTATCAAGCGGGAGAATAAGCGGCGGCTGGCCGACTATGTGCGGCAGAGCGCCGGGGTGGTGCTGGATCCCGATTCGATATTTGACGTCCAGGTCAAGCGCCTGCACGAATACAAGCGTCAGCACCTCAACGCCCTGCACATCCTGCACACCTATCTGGAGCTGAAGGACAATCCCCATATGGAATTCACCCCCCGCACCTATCTCTTCGGGGCCAAATCGGCCCCCGGGTATTACCTGGCCAAGGAAATCATCCAGTTCATCTGCGCCCTGGCGGAGGAGATTGAGCGGGATCCGGTCGTGCGAGAAAAGCTGCGGGTGGTGTATCTGGAGGATTACCGGGTGACCCTGGCCGAACTGCTGATGCCCGCGGCGGATATCAGCGAGCAGATATCCCTGGCGGGCACCGAGGCCAGCGGCACCGGCAACATGAAGCTGATGCTGAACGGCGCGGTAACCCTGGGCACCATGGACGGCGCCAATGTGGAAATTTACAATGCCGTGGGGCCGGATAATATCTTCATCTTCGGCATGAACGCCGAGGAGGCCGAGCAGCGCAAGAAGGAGGGCTACAATCCTCAAGCGCTGTATACCGCCAATCCCCGCCTCCACCGAGCCCTGGACGTTATGTTCAAGGGCTTCGGCGGCAAGAGCTTCGGGGATGTCGCCACTTCTGTGACCACACGGGACCCTTATATGGTGCTGGCCGATTTTGAGGACTACTGCCGGGTGCAGCAAATTTCCGCAGAGGCTTATCGGGACAGAGCCCGTTGGGCGAGGATGGGTCTTCTCAACACAGCGTGCAGCGGCGTCTTCTCCTGTGACCGGGCCATCCGCGACTATTCCGACAGGATCTGGCACTGCCGTCCCATTCAGTGGAAAAAGTAAGAGCTTTGTGCAAACCATGAAACAGTCCCAGGCGCCTGCGGTAAGCAGGCGCCGATTTTTTGCAGCCATTTGACTGGCCGTTTCATTTAGTAATTATAATACTTATAATGAAATAAAGGATATCTATTTAATGTAACCTATAAGTGATAAGGAAATTTTTTCTTGACATTCTATTTTAAGCAATGTAATATGGTTTTACATCAATAATTTATCCGCATAATAAGACGGCTATGGGTCTTACATATTTTTAGTAATATAAATACTGCAAGAGTGGATGTGAGAAGATGATTACAGAGGATGAAGAGCGCAGATTTACCAAAGAGCTTATCCATTCTATAGAAGCAAGATTTCCGATCACACTGGACGTATTGAACACAGCGGTCGTCGTTTGCCTGGCGGGATATGTGATTGCCCGGGAAAAAATCGACAAGACGGCCCTGCGCCATGATTTTGATCGGGAGCTTTCAGACTGGCAGGCTGGGCAGATCCTCAAGGAATTGCATTACGCCGTGATTTATCCTCATGCAGGCAAGGAACTGCGGGCGGCGGTGGAGATATTGCTGGAGGGCAGAATCCCACCGGCCGCCCTGGCGGTGATGATGGAGGCGGTTATCTATGCGGAGCCGGGGGCGGAGTTGTTGGGGGGGCTTGTAGATAGGCTCGCGGCCGACTACTATCCTAAGGTAATCAAGGAGCCTGTCGGCACGCCTGCCTCCGTCAACAGGCTCTGCATGGCCGTTTTGAACCCCACTGCGGGAAGCTTTTATGACGGGGTGTCGGGGGTGGGCTCCACCTGTATCGCCGCGGGACGTCACGCCGGGGCGGCGGGCGGCGGCCTTGAAATTTTCGCCCAGGAAAAAATGCCTGCGTTGTCCGCGCTGCTGACAGTCCGTGCCTATATGAACGGACTGGAGCCGGTGACGGCGCGCAGCGGCGACGTTCTCTGCGCTCCCGCCTTTGTTCGGGATGACAGGGTGGAGCAATTCGACTATGCCGTTATGTTTCCGCCTCTAGGCGCCTCTTGGTCTTCAATCGAGTGGGAAATTGCGCAGAATCATTATCATCGTTTTCCCTATGCGTTTGCCTGTGATCGGTCCAACGCCGATTGGCTGTACGTGGAGCATCTGCTGGCTTCTTTAAAGGAGGAGAGGGGCCGGGGCGTCATCGGGGTTTCAACCGGCGCGCTGTTCAACGCCGGCTACGCGCCTATCCGCCGCCGGCTGGTGGAATCCGGCCGGCTGGAATGCGTCATTACCCTGCCGTCGAAAATTCTTCCCTTCACCGCGGCGCCGCTGAGCCTGCTCGTCCTCAATAAGGCCAAAAAGAAAAACAGCGCCGTCTTGATGGTCCAGGCCGACGGGTTGTTCGATAAGGACAGCGCGACACGCGTCGCGGATCAGCTGAACGACAGGGTGATTGAGGAACTTGTTTCTATCTGTGAATCGCGGGAGGAGAAGCCGGGAATCAGCCAAATGGTGGGCAGTGGTGAGCTGCGGCAGAAGGATTGCCTCCTTCTGCCCAGCCGGTATATCCAGTCGCAGACAATGGATACCGCTTTCGGGCGGGTGTCGCTGGACTTTTACCGGATGCAGTTCTGGCCCACGCTCAGCAGCCGGGCGGAAAGAATTTTCCGCGGACTGAACATCAGCCAGATGGCCGAGGAGAACGAGGCGGGTGGACACAGGATCATCAATTACGCGGACATTCGGGACGGCGAGCTCGACAGCCAGGGCTTAAAAGCCTATGACGTCAAGGGAGGCGCGGAAAAATACGCGGTACGGCAGGGGGATGTTTTGGTGTCCTGCAAGGGGGCGGTGATAAAAACCTGTATCGTTCCCGAGACGGCTGACGGCGCCTTGCTTTCCCTGAACTTTATCGGCATCCGGCTTCGGAAGGACTGTGATCCCCGTTTCATCAAATATTGCCTGGACAGCCCCATGGGGCAGGCATATCTGAAGAGCCGCCAAATCGGAACCTCCATTGTCACCCTAAAGAACCGGGATCTGGAGGAAATGCCGATCCCCGATTTGGCCCTGGACAAGCAAAAAGCGTATATATCGGCATTTGAAGATGTCCAGACGAAGATTTTTGATCAGATTCTGGATTTATATCGCCGCCTAAACCAGGAAAAATGGCAGCTGTACGAAGATTTAGGATTGGGCGAAGCAATGACAAAGGGAAAGGATGAACAAAAGGATGATTCGTCCGGGCGAGCTATATTGGGTGTATTTCGGCGGGGATAGCGGAAGCTGTAAAATCAACGGCGAACGGCCGGCGGTTGTCGTCAAGGCGGACCCGCGGTCGTCTCTGGCTCATGTGGTCCCCTTGACGACCAGCAAGAAGAGACGGCTGGGAAGCCTGCATATCCGGATTGAGGGGCATGGTCTGACGAGGCCGAGCATCGCGTTGATTGAGCAGGTGTGCCTCATTGATAAGTCCAGTCTGGGCCAACGGATTGGGACTATCGCCGGAACAGGGGAAATGGACAGAATACGGCGGCAGCTGGCCAGCTATTTTCATAATACCGCGGCATAGCAGGGGGGAATGATGAAGGCTCTGGCTTATTTCTTTACAAATACTTCTATTATGCTATAATCAGCACAAACAGGAAAGGAGCTGTGGAGCATGTATTTCCCCATGGAATTTATCGGCGCGGGATCAGCTTACACGACCCTGACGGACTATGTGCCCGCCCCCTATCTGCGCAAGAGCTTTTCTTTGGAGGATTTGCCGCAAAAGGCGGAGCTGCTCATCTGCGGTCTGGGCTTTTACGAGCTGTATGTCAACGGTGCACGGATGACCAAGGGACTGCTGTCCCCGTATATCAGCAATCCGGACGACTTACTGTACTATGACGCGTATGATCTGCTGCCGGTCCTCCGGAAGGGGGAAAACGTAATAGGCGTATGCCTGGGCAACGGCTTCCAGAACAATCCCGGAGGCTATACCTGGGCCTTTGACAAGGCGCGGTTCCGCGGGGCGCCGGAGATGGCCCTGCGGCTGAATATGCAGACCGCCTCCGGCGACGAGATGACGCTGGAAAGCGATGAAAGCTTCCGCACGGCTCCCTCCCCGATTGTCAACGACGACTATCGCAACGGGGAATACTATGACGCCCGGCGGGAGATTCCCGGCTGGTGCGAACCTGGCTTTGACGACAGCGGCTGGGCTTTTTCGCAGAAAGCCCCTCTTCCGCGGGGGGAGGCCCGGCTGTGCGAGGCGGAGCCCATTCTCCCCGAACGGGAAATCCGCCCGGTGTCGGTGGAGCCCCTTGACGGCGGATATCTGTACGATTTCGGGGAGAACAACGCGGGTCTGTGCCGCCTGACGATTCAGGGGGAATCCGGCCAGACCGTGTCTCTCTATCATGCGGAGATTATAAAGGACGGGAAGCTGGATCGCCGCAGCATCTCCTTCGACGACAACGACTATGTGCAGAAGGATATCTATATCTGCAAGGGCGGCGCTGAGGAAACCTATATGCCGGTCTTTACCTATCACGGCTTCCGCTATGTGCTGGTGAGGGGCTTGAAGCCGGAACAGGCGGATAAGAATCTGCTGACCTATGTGGTGTTCCACACACGCCTGCGGGAACGGGGCGGCTTTTCCTGTTCGGACGACATCGCCAACTCCCTGCAGCAGATGGTGCGCCGCTCCACCGTCTCCAACTTTTATCATTTTCCCACCGACTGTCCCCAGCGGGAGAAAAACGGGTGGACGGCGGACGCCTCCCTTTCTAGCGAGCACACCCTGTTGAATCTGGAGCCGGAGAAAAACTATCGCGAATGGATGCGGAGTATCCGCAAGGCCCAGGCGGAGGATGGCGCGCTTCCCGGCATTATCCCCACCGGCGGCTGGGGCTTTGCCTGGGGCAACGGCCCGGCCTGGGACAACGTCATAGTCTATTTGCCCTACATGACCTACCTGTATCGCCATGACAAGGAAATACTCCAGGAGAACGCCCATGCCATCCTGCGGTATCTGGAGTATCTCACCACCCGCATCCGGAAGGATGGGCTGATTTGTATCGGCTTGGGTGACTGGTGCCCGGTGGGAAGGAACGCGGATGCCTATAAAGCCCCGCTGGAGTTCACCGACACGGTGCTGTCCATGGATATATGCGAAAAGGCCGCGTATATTTTCGGAGAGCTCGAAATGCCCGAACAGCAGACCTTTGCCAGGGGCCTGTACCGCCGTCTGCGGGAAGCGGGTCGGGAGCGGCTGCTGGATCTGTCCGTCATGACAGCGCTGGGGAGCTGTCAAACCTCCCAGGCCATGGCGATTTTCTATTCCCTCTTTGAGGAGGCGGAGAAGCCGGAGGCGTTCCGTCGGCTTCTGGAATTTGTACATCAGTATGACGACCACATGGACGTGGGCGTTTTGGGCGGGCGGGTGCTCTTTCATGTGCTGTCCGAGTACGGCTGCAGCGACCTGGCATATGAGATGATTACGCGGACGGACTACCCCGCCTACGGAGAATGGGTGGCCCGGGGCTTGACCACGCTGCGGGAGGACTTCTATCCGGAGGAACGGGCATCCCTCAACCACCATTTCTGGGGGGATATCAGTCATTGGTTTATCCGCCGCGTGGCAGGTATCTGCTACAATCCCCGCCGGCGGGGCGGCGAGGCGGATATCCGGCCCGCTTTTGTGCATAAGCTGCGGTTTGCACAGGGATGGCATGAGGCGCCGGAAGGGAAAATCTCTGTAAAATGGGAGCGGGCAGACGATGGGATTTCCCTGGAAATCGATGTGCCGGACACACTGAACGGCTATATCCGCCTTCCGCAGGGGTATGTGTTTGCCGGAGACGGTTTGGCGGTGAAGCCTTTACGCTCCGGCGTCTATGCCGTCAGGGCTGGCTGACGGACGGGCATCCGAACATAGCGCTTTTTAGCGAATAGGCTGCGAAAACGATAAAACCGAGCGGGTGCCTGACCTCAATGGACAGGGAACCCGCTCGGTTTCTTTGCTTGGAAATCCAGGCATTTCCCACCTGCTATCCTTGGCGGTTTGTCTTAATGTGGACAAGAATTTGCGTGAGGAATTAACTTGACCCCAATGTTGTTTTATAGGCGTATGGTTCAAACGCAAAGAATTGTCGTATGTTGTCAACTGTAAAATAAGAAAAGTGACCTGAAACCTTGTCAAAGTCATATATACGATAAAGTAGATATGACTTTTTGTGTTCATCAAAAAATTCCAGCTCTTTTTTTGATATGAAGAAGCTATACATGTCGTTGGTAACGGTCGTTTTTACCTCGATGTATTTATCCTGCCCATTGGGATAAAAAGAATGAATATCATATGGAGCCGTATTGCCCTCTCTGTCTCTTGTTAAATACATCTTTTCCGCCAAATTGCTTTTACCAGCAGCTATGAGGAGGTGCTTCTCAATTTGGTAAACCGCATCTTCACCTAAGTCTCCAATTTCTTTATTCCGAATTGTATCCTTCAAAAAATTTCGATTAAATTTAACACGGCCCATAAATTGAGATTTTTGGCCATGTTGTTTGCCTCTCGGTTTGTATGCCTTTAATTGTGGAGTCTCACAATATCCTTTGGTTTCGTCTATATTAAAATCCATATCGCGGATTTTTAAATTTTGAACGATTTGCTCCGTTGGTTTCCAATCTAGGATTCGCCATATAAAGTATACAGGCTTGTCACGGTTTGGGTCATGCGTCACATAAGCTAAACAACCTAAATAAGTATAGGGTCCCCCTTTTGTCGAACGAAAAAACAAGTGAATGGCATTAGACAACTCATTGTGATGAATAAATGTCTGTATTTGTTTATCCGTCAGTTTTTGACCAGGCTGTGATTGCCAGTAAACCATGCCGTCGCGCGTGATACCTTCTTTAAAAGAGTGGTGGGCTTGTTTGCACCCTAATGAGACAAAGAAAACATAGTTATTGCTTTTATCAATCCGTACAATACCAGAGATTCCCCATGCCCCAGTTTGTTCTTTAAACGACGAATTGGGTGAAAAAATATCATGTACTTGCCTTCTTGTGTATTCATGGAAAAGCTTCAATTCTGGCATATTATCCCTCCCTTTATTGTGAAATTATATCACATATAAAGTGCATTTACCAGTACCACAATATTCAACAATATCTTCTTTCGTCGTTAAAGTTATTGACAGATTCGGTTACACAGCCTGACTAACGAGCGGTATACTAAATTTGAAAACACCCGCATATTAAAGTTGCCAAAATAGTCCTTCTGTATCCTGATATAGCGACAAGCCCCGCCGGAAAACCGGCGGGGCTTGTCGATTGTTTGATAAAATAAAATCTTCTTCCCTTATATCTTGCCGGTGCCTCCGTCCATGGGCGGTGCCGCATCAGCGTGCGGTGATAGTATAACATTGGAGAAAGTTTTGTTTTGGTGTCGTGTTTTGTAATAAAGGAAATTATAGATAATAACTTAATAGTTAATAATAAGAATTAGTTCCCTCATAAACATTGACAAATCTAAAAAATATATTGACATATGTTTTAAAACGTCTTATAATAAGCTCGTAATTTTGCCGTATTGTTTAAAATAATAAACTAAATAGTTAATTATATGGAATAGAAACACGAAAGAGACAGCCAATACTACTCGTCTGAAAAGAACAGCAAGATCGATGATGACAAGGCGAGTCACTATGTCCCGCCGCGGCATTTCCGATAATAATTGTCAGGAGGTACACACATGAAAAAGTGGATCAGCGGTCTTACGGCGATTACCCTGGCAGCGGTTCTTCTGGCGGGCTGCGGATCGGGGGAATCCTCGTCGCCGGAATCGTCACGCGGCTCACTGGAGGGCGGTGAGGTGGAGCTGCCGGCGTATGAGATCACCGGAGACAAGGTGACCATGCTATGCTGGGGCGACAAAAAGGAGCTTCAGGATGAGACGACCTATGCCGGACGGATGAATGCCCTGTTCAAGGAGAAATACAACTGCGAGCTCGATTACATACGCACCACCTATGAGGAGCTGCCCTCCAAGGCGGCGCAGCTGGTTCTGTCGGACAATTCCCCCGATTTGATTTTTTATAAGCAGCAGGACAACCCCAATTTTATTCTCAACGAGATAGTACAGCCGGTGGACGACTATATCGATTTTTCGATGCCTCTGTGGGCGGATATCAAGCCGATGATGGACAAATACATGTACAACGGCCATTATTATATGACCGTCATCGACATTATCAACAACGGCTATGTCTATTATCAGAAGAACATGTTCGTGGATGCAGGTTTAGATACACCGCTAGAGTTATACCGCAGCGGGAAATGGACCTGGAGCAAGTTCCGGGAGCTGGCACAGGAGCTGACCACCGACCGGGACGGCGACGGCAGCACCGATGTGTATGGCTGCGCGATAACGCCGCTGTATTTCTACATGTCCTGCGGTGAGGATTTTGTAAAGTTTGAGGAAAACGGAACGGCCGTCAACAACATGCGCAGTCCCGCTATCGCCAACGCGATGAACTTCCTGTTCAACCTGGGCTCCACCCAGGACGGCTCCCGCGTGCAGCAGGGAGACGGGCTGGAGATGTTCCGGAACGCCGAGGTGGCGATGCTTTGGAACGAAGCGTGGGTGGTCAGCGCCCTGGCGGACAAGTTCAAGGATGGCAGCGTGGAGTTTGCGCCCGCCCCAATGATGGACGGAGCGGATCAGTATTATACGCCCGGACGGATCAATACCACTTGGCTGGCGGCCGGCGCGCCCAATCCAGGGGGCGCCATGGCGTATCTGGCGCTCGAGCGTTTTGTCAAGGTGGATCCGGAAACCAAAGCGCGCTTCCGCGCCGCCGAGCAGGAGCAGACCGGCTTCACCGACGAGGTATACGCTCTGATGGACGAGATGAATTCGAATAAATTTGTGATCCAGCCCAACCAGATGGAGGGAATGGGCAACTGGGGCAACAGCGATATGTTCACCATGTTCAACGATCTTGCGCAATGGGATGTACCGTGGTCGACCGTGGTGGAAACCTACTATCCTGTGCTGCAGGCGCAGATAGAGGCGACCAATCAGAAGCGTGCGTCCTAATCCTTTCGGCCGCTGCCGCCGCGTCAGGCGGCAGCGGAATTCAATCAAGGGCGAGGGAGAGATGCTGGTTTGAATAGAAAGGCTAATCGGCGCGCTGTCGCGCTGCTGCTTGCCGTCTTGCTGTGCGCCTGGTCTGTACCATGGACGTCGGCGCAGGAGATAAGAGGGCAAGAGACAGCCGTTTATGCCCCCCGTGAGGGATCATATGCGGCTTATTGTCTCGCCCATGCAGGCGCTGTGCAGCCGCTGACCACCCTCTCCTTTGGTGCGGATGCGGCCTCATCCGGCGGCGGCGCACAGGTGCAGACCACAGCGGCGGCTGGCAGGGAGGACGTGCTGAACTGGACGAACGGAGAGGGGTATGTTGAGTTCCGCATCGCGGTCGGGCAGTCCGGCGTATACCGGCTGGGGTTAGAGTATTATCCGGTCGAGGGCAACGGCACCGATTTGGAATTCGAGCTGTATATCGACGGGGAAGCCCCTTTTTCCGGATGCGAAAAAATCGTGTTCCCGCGGCTGTATATCAACGAAACCAACGATTTTGAGCGAGATAACCGAGGCAACGAGCTGCGCCCTGCGCAGCTTGCCCAGCCTGACTGGATCAGCTATCCCGTCCGGGATTATCAGGGCACCGTGCTGGAACCGTACCAGTTCTTTTTTGAAGCAGGGGAACATGCCGTGCGCTTTGTCAACCTGCGGGATCCGATAGTTATTGCGGCGTTGCGGGTGTATAACGAGGAGCCCGCGCCATCTTATGAGACGTACCTGGAGACGAATCCCGGCAAGGATCTCGACGGCGACACGGTGGTGATCGATGCGGAAAAGCCACTGGTCAAAACCTCCAATATGCTGTATCCCATTGCCGATCGTGCCGATCCGGCTACCAATCCTTCTGACCCAAACAAAATCCGGCTGAATACCATCGGCGGGGCCAACTGGTCGATTCCCAGTCAGGAGATTACCTGGGGATTTACCGTGCCGGAAAGCGGCTATTATAAGCTTGGCTTCCGATATAAGCAGAATTTTCTGCGCGGCTTTTTCACGACGCGGGAAATCCGTATCGACGGTGAGCGGCTGTACGACGGCGTACAGGATGTGCGCTTTTCCTACGGCGTGTCCTGGGAGTTTCTGGCGCTGGGCGGGAAGGAGCCTGACCGGATTTATCTGAGAGCAGGTTACCACACCGTCACGATGATCCCCACCCTTTCGGTGATGGCGGATCCGCTCGGCGAGGTGGAGGACTGCGTTTATTACCTTAACGAGCTGTACAGACAGATCATTATGGTGACCGGCACCAGTCCGGATATCTACCGGGACTATTATTTGCAAGAATCGATACCGGAGCTCCTGCCGACACTGGAGCAGATTTCCGAAAGACTGAAGGCGGTGACCGGGACGCTGTCCGCCCTTACCGGCACAAAGGGCTCCGAGGCGGCGATGATCGAGCGGATTTATGAGCAGCTCGACAGCTTTATCCGGCGTCCGGACACCCTGCCCGAGCGGCTGGAGAATTTTCACATGAATATTTCGTCGCTGGCGGCCTGGATGCTGCAGATCCAGGCACAGCAGCTGCAGCTTGACGAGCTGTACGTGACCCCCTATGCGGCTAGCTTTCCACGGGTGCGCGCCTCCTTCCTGGACAGCCTCGTGTTTCATATCCAGTCATTTATCGGCTCCTTTTTTGAGGATTATGCCAGTGTGGGCAATGTGTTTGACGGCGGGAAGACGGTGTCGGTCTGGGTGAGCTCGGGCCGCGACCAGGCTGAAGTGCTGAAGCGGCTG
Organism: uncultured Eubacteriales bacterium; assembly: GCA_934630995.1. Lineage (GTDB taxonomy): Bacteria > Bacillota > Clostridia > Oscillospirales > Acutalibacteraceae > CAKTXU01. The sequence continues at coordinate 127 of CAKTXU010000006.1, read as the reverse complement.
GTTGACGCGGACTTCGTGAAGAATTCCGGGATTGGCGTCAACCTGTCGGTGGTGTCCAACTCGCTGATGCAGGCGGTCATGGCGGGCAAGGGGCCGGACGTTGCGCTGATGGTCGGCCGGGGAGATC
>CAKTXU010000005.1 GCA_934630995.1 uncultured Eubacteriales bacterium | reverse complement strand
TATTATAGGTGTCGTTGAGATAGGCTTTCAGCGGGCTGTCCACCGCCTCCAGCAGCGTGGTGATGGGGTTGGTGTTGTCGACCACGCCGTTGAGCACGCAGTAGTAGGCGTCCTGCCAGCCGGTTTCCGGATAGGCAAGGGTATAGACGATGTTCGACTGCAGCATTTTATAAACCTGCATCGACGGCTCGTGACCGGCGAAAACGCTGTTGGCGAAGATGTCGCAATCCCTGTCATACAGCTTGAGATAGAAATCCTCGGCCATTGACTGCAGGATAAGCCCCGCATATTCCGGCTCGGTGTTGAGCTTGGGAATACAGTAGGTCTCCATCCAGGCGTCGCCCACGGTGACGTATTCCGTCCCGTCGGCGCCCAGCGGCACCGGCAGAAGGCCCATGCTGAAATCCAGATCCTTGTAGTCGTCGTCGTTGACGATCCAGGGCATGGCGGGCATCAGCAGGATCTGCCCCTGCTTGAACAGACGGCGGTACATTTCGTCCAGACGGATTTCCGGACACAGACCGGAATCCACAAGGATGCTCTTGATTTCATTGACCGTGGTGACGGTGTTCGGGGTGTTCAGGGTGTATTCGCAGGTGCCGTCCGCTTTCTTCTCCAACGCGCGCACCCCGTTGCTCAGCGCCATCGCCTGCACCAGGCCAATGTCGACATAGGTGCCGTATTGATCCTTGCTGGTGAACTGCCCGTCACCGTTGAGGTCGGATTTCGCCTTTTCCAGCACGGTTTTGAAGGCCTCGAAATTCCAGGTCTTGTTGTCCACCATCTCCCACAGATCGTAGCCGAGATCCAGCTTGTTCAGCAGATCCATGTTGACGACCAGCGCGTTCTGGATGTTGCCTCCCAGGGGGTACATGGCATAGCTCTTGCCGTTCCAGGTGCAGGCGTCCAGCAGGTTCTTGCCGTAGGTCAGGTTGCCCTCGCACTGGAGGTTCAGGGTGGACACGGTGTTGAGATCGGTGAGGAAATCCCCGGCCAGCCGTGTGCGCTCGATATCGAGCATCTGGCAGTTGATGATGTCCGCCACCTTTTCCCCCGCCATGAATTTATTGATCATGGAAACCTGGGTGTCGTTGGCGTTGAGCATTTCCACCTTGATCGTGCATTTGTACGTATCCTCCACCGCCCGCCGCCATTCCAGCCAGAGGTCGCCGGTGGCCGATTTTCCCTGCTCGGTGTTATTGCCGAATTTGCCTTCGACAGTGGACCAGATTGAGGCGATGGTGATGGTGCGCCCGCCGAAGTCCATCGTCTTCTCCGGCATACGAAAGCTCGTCGTCCCGGCCGTTGCGCCGCCGGACGACGGCGCCTCCGCCCCGGAGCCGACGCTCTCTCCCGGTCCGCAGCCCGCCGCCAGCTGCAGGCAGACGGCCGCAGCGGACAATCCCAGCAGCGCTCTTTTTCGCAGTTTCATTCTGTTTTCCTCCTTCAAAATCATGATTATCACCGATTTCATGTCGAGTGTTGTCGTGTGCGGCGGCACCCCCTCCTGTTTAATATCATGCGGCCTGGTTGTACAATCCCCCTCTTATCCCACCAGACCGCTGTGTTCGATTCCCTGCACCAGGAACCGCTGCGCGAACAGGAAGAAGACGATCAGGGGAAGAATGATGAGGAACAGCGCGGTGTTGGTCATGGCACTGGCCATCACGGAGTTGGGGTTGATGCCGTCCATCACCAGGTTGGAGGCGGAAGTGGCGATATTGGCCAGTACGGTAAACTTATTCTGAAAAAACATGGTGGAATAGACGGTGTCCGTCCACTGCCAGGCAAAGCTGAGCAGGAAAACTGTCAGGCAGATGTTGCCCGCCATGGGCCACACGATGCGGAAATAAACCCGCAGCGGTCCCGCGCCGTCCACCTTTGCCGCTTCCGACAGCTCCTCCGGCACGTTTTTATAGAACTGGCGGAATACGAAGATATACAGCCCGTTCTTCAGCGCCAGACAAGTCACCGAAAGGATTATCATCGCCCAGATACTGTCCACCAGCCGCACCGGCTTTCCCATCAGCAGCTGAAAAAGGCCGAAGATATCGAAATTGCGGAAGGATTGGTACAGCGCCGATAGAATGGTGGTGGTGGGGATCAGCATGGTGACCAGAACCAGCGCGAACACCGCCCCGCGCCCCCGGAACCGGAAGGCAGCCAGTCCATAGCCCACCATGGAGCAGAAAAACATCTGCAGCAGCCCGCAGAGGGCGGCGAGCAGCAGGGTATTCCCCAGCACCCTGAAATAATCGGTTTTCCGGATCATAAACAGGATGTTATCCAGCGTCGGGGATTTGGGGATAAACCGCACCATGGTGTCGTACAAATCGGATTCCGACATAAAGACGGTGCAGATATTGGAGATAAAGGGAAAAATAATCACAAAGGATAAGCCGATCAGGATGCCGTATTTGAAGATGGCCGCCAGAATTTTCTGGTAAGTATAGGGATTGCGCAGCTTGGCGGCGCGTTTTCGCCTCGCCGTGAGCCTGCGCGCCTGAGTCGCGGCCGGTTTCGTCATGCGTTCATTCATTCCTTTCCAGAAAACTGCTCATTTTTTATCCCGCTGCTGATACTGTACAAAACGGGAAAAAATTAGGTATACCAGCAGCAGGAAGGCCGCGACGATCACGCAATAGCTCCAGGAAACCGCCGCCCCCAGCCCATAGCGGGACTGCTCGAAGGAAAGCGTGTTTATCAGTTTCATCAGCGAATTGGTGGGACTGGTGAAGGAATCCACCAGGGTGAAAACCGTATTGGCCAGGATCATCGGCGCGAGCATCGGCAGGGTGATCTTCCAGAAAATTTCCCAGCCGCTCGCCCCTTCGATGTTGGCCGATTCATATATCGACGGGGAGATTGCCTGCAGCGCCGCCAGAAAGAGCAGAATCTGCACCCCCGACTTGATGACCACATCGTAGATATTGTTGGCCGCCGATACGGCGTAGTTGACGATCTGCGGGCTGAACTGGATGTTGGAGACGAATTTTTCCACGTCCAGGGCGTTCAGCAGCGCGCCCGTGGTGTCCGCGCTGACCCCGTTGTTGAAACCGCCGGTGCTGCTCAGGCTGTTCAGCAGCGTATCGTTGTACTGCAATTGTTGAATGACGCCGGTGGAGAGCACCACCGGCACAAAGAAAATCGCCCGGAAAATTGCCCGCCCCCGGAATTTCTGGTTCAGCAGAGTCGCGGCAAAGAGGGAGAAAATCAAAATCAAGGGGATCTGAGTAAAGGTTTCCAGCACCGAGGCGACCAGTGTTTTGAGAACGTCCGCATTGACGAACAGCATCTCATAGTAATTGGCGAAGCTGTTCCACTCCAACGTGTAGCCAGCCGCGGTCGGGGTCATGTCCCCAAGGCTGAAACGAATGGACAGCACCAGCACTTTGGAGAAAATGAACACGATTCCCAGCAGAAACGGGGCGACGAAAAACCAGCCCATGTATTTTTCCCGTCCCAGCTTGCTGCGCGGGCGTTTACCGGCGCTCATCATCTTCCCTCCTCTCCCTGCTCAAGCACTGCGAAGGACCGCGGGCCGACCACCGTGCCGGTTGCTCCGTCGGTAAACGTCCCGTCCCCGTAGTTGACGTAGATGCGAACCCCGTTGTCGTACGACGTACAAAACACCTTATCCGCCAACTGCTGGTGCCCGGTCATCCGGCAGCCGCCCACCCGGCCGAGCACACTGCTGACCTGCCGGTAGCTGTCGGCGATGGTATCCGCGAGCACACTGTAGTCCACCGCATAATATTTGTTGTAAAAGGCATCGCCCCGCAGGGCGGAGATGTTCCGCCGGGCGATCGTAAAGGCCGGGCTCGCGCCCGTCTCGATGCAGCGCAGGATCTGCAGTTCCACGTCCTCGCTCAGGTTGATGGGGGCAATACCGTACCCCACCTGGCCGTGCAGCACCATCTGCACAAAGGCGACCCGTTCCCCATAGTTGGGATAGCCGCTGTCACCGTAGGGCAGCGAGAGCACATCGGTTGCAAAGGGCAGGGCGTAAGCGTTGCCGCTTTCCACCAGCACCGGCCCGGCGGCGGCCTGCTTTTCAAGGAGGCCGCGATAGGCTTCCACCGCCGATTCCCGCCGGACGAAGCCGCCCTTTTTATACGAGCCGAACACATCCGAGCCGATCCCCTGGAGCGACACCCCGCCGCCCCCGTTTTCGTCGAGGAAGCGGCGGACGGCGGCCGCGTACCGCGCCGCGCTTTGGGAGTTAATCACCAGGCGCCCGGTTTCTTCCAGCTTGTTGACGGCGAGATCGATGGATTTTTTGGTGGAGAGCTTGCCCTCCATGGTGCGGGCGGCGTCCCTGACCCCGCTGAAGCCGTCGAATATGGCGGTGCGCATCACAAAGCCGAGATCAAACGAGGGATACACTTGCACGCTGTCGTCCGCGGCATAGGCCCCCAGCAGATTGCGCAGGCCCTTTTCACCGCCCAAAAGGCCGTCAACGTCAATTTTGGCCGGCGCGGTGTAGTTCAGCCCTCCGTTATACCAACCGGTCATCTGCACCGTGACCGCGGCCACCCCGCTTTTTTTGAGGTCTTCGACGATCGCCCGCACGTCGTCAAAGGTGGTGAGCACCCTGTCGGCGTCATAGGAGATGCCCAGAAGATTCTCCTCTTCGTTGATCATTCCCAGCGTGGTCAGATAGAGCGGCAGTCCGCCGCCGCGGGTATCCGCCGCTTCCTCCCCGAACAGGAAACGGCTGTAGGCGGCGGCCATGCCGCCCACATCCGCCCGGTCCCCCGTCAGCAGGGTGTATTCCACCCGGCAGGGATCGGTGTTGGATTCAGCGGCGAACACCGGCCAGTTTTTCTGTTCCACATCCCCGTTGCTGAGGACGTAGACATATTTATTGTGATAGGTGAAGGTGGCATAGGCCGTATAGTAGGCGTCGACAATGCCGCCTGCCTGCGCCGTGATCTGCGCGCCCGCCGCGCCCTTGGTAATGTTGGCGAAGAGGGCGCTGTCCTCCCCCTTGACGCCGAAGACAGGTAGCCGGAAACAGACCGTGTCGGTGGTCTGCTCGACTCCCACATCGTCGCCGTAAACCTTGCCGGTCATATACAGCTTGGTATGTTTCGTCCCCTCCCCGAAGCGCACCAGTGAGCCGCTGCCGTCCGGGATAAAAATGTACCCGCTCTCTTCCTTGCGCGCGCCGAAGTATTGCAGAAGGGTCATGGTTTCGAGATAGTAATCCTCGTTGCGGCGGATCTCCTGCGAGGCGATTTCGACGGCAAAAACGCCGTCCCCCAGCGTATAATCCACCGGGATAATGAAATACGGCTTGCTCCCGCGCTCTTCCGCAAAGCCCAGCTCCTCGTAAAGCTTGTCGACCCTCTCTAAAGTGAAGCCCGCGGCTTGGAAATAACCCTCCAGCTCCTTCCGCTCCTTTTCCGACATGGTGCGGGCCACGTAGATGTCCTGCTTTTCGAGAACCGGATAGGCGGCGAGCAGCTCCTTGCGCTGGGCATCGTTCTGTACCACCGACAGGCTGACCAGGGAATAGAAGTATTGCAGCCGTTTGAGCGTCTTTTCCTCCTGCGCGTAAAAGCCCGTGATATCCGCATAGGCCTCTACGGTCATCTGCAGGGGCAGGATCATCCGCTGATCGGGAGGGGTGCCTAGGGTATATTCGACCCGTACGCCGTCCGCCAGGGAAAAGAGGCGGTACTGCGCCTTCGCCACGCAGTCGGCATAGCTGCTCATGGTTTTTTCTACGCCGTCATCCCCGCTGTAAAGGATGTTCAGATGGGATTTCATCTCCTCTATCCCCGCTTTGGAGGCGATAGCATCCCCGTCCGCATCGTCCGGCGTGAGGGGATATGCGGCGCCGGTCGCGTTGTCGCGCAGCAGGAGCAGGCAGCGGGCCTCATTGACCAGCAGCTCCAGGTTCCCATCCTCCGCGTACGATGTGTACTCGTCCGCGAAGGAGGAGGAGGGCACCTCTTTCCGGTAGGTTTCCCCCGTCCCCGCTCCCGCCGCGGAAAAGGCCGCGGGCTGCATGCCGCAGAGCAGAAATAAACAGGAAGCCAGCAGGGCGGCCGTTTTACATGCTCTCTTCATGATCAGACTCCATTCCTTGAACAATCCGCCGGGCGGCGGTCAGAAGCGATAGGTGATCTCGGTAATCAGGTTGGCGATGAAGGCCACGATTTTCTGGATCAAGTTGAAGAACAGGACGCCCAGGAAAATGATGATCATCATGCCCACGATGGCGAAGAGCACGGTCACGATGTTCTTCCCGAGGGAATAGTCGTGGATGGTCAGGGTGCCGAAGAAGATAAGCACCAGGACCCAGCCGAGCGCCAGACCGCCGAAGAAGGCGTAGAAAGCCGCTTCATCCAGGGTGAAGAAGTTGCTGATGAGCGTCAGGGGGAGGTAGATGAGGATCATCGGAAACAGGCTGTAGCAAGTGCTCACATAGATGTTTCCGAAGGTGCCCTTCCCATCCATTAGCGAGGTCAGGCACCAGCTTGAAGCACACCACAGCAGAACCGGCAGCACCAGGGAAAGGATGCTGACCGCCAGGTTGAAGGCGCTTAGCTTCGCACCGATGAAGATATAGCCGCTCGCCGTCTCCTTGAATACGTTTGCAAGCACCGCCGCCCCCAGTATGATGGTAGCCGACGCCGCCCCGCCGCGTTTGCGCGTCTTAATCTCATCATAACCGTTGAAGGGGTGCAGGACGACATGAAAGCCGTAGAGCAGCTGTTCCCACAGCTTTGGCTTTCCGGGCTTCAAATCCCCCGCACGGTTTTTCCGCGCGATACGGGTAAAGAGGAGGTAGGCGCCAACGAGCGCCAGCGCCGCCGCTGCGAGCACCAGCAGGAAATACCGGGTCATCCAGTCCTTGCGGGCGGCCTTAAACGCCTTGGAATAGCCGTCGGTATTGACCGTTTTCTTGTAATACTCCATCGCCGCGCCGTAATCCCCGTTGCGGTAACTGGCGTCTCCCAGCCCAATATAGGCCAGGTCCAGGTTGTTGTTGTAAGCGGCCAGCGAAGCCCACAGCTCGGAGGATTCGGCAAACCGTTTGTCGTTGTAGGCGGCAATGGCCTGATCGATCAAATCCCCGTATTTCGTGCGTTCAAATATCGTCACCAGGCCGCTGCCGCTGTCCAGCGCCAGCAGGCGGCCGCCCTGATAGGCAATGGAGGCCAGGCTCTGGAATACACCGATCTGCGAGCCGGTGCCGCCGAAGATATACAGCAGCCTGCCGTCCGCGTCATAGGTGAAAATTTTGTTTTTCCGCGCGTCCACCAGGCTGAATACCCCGTTGTCGCCCAGCGCCACCTCGATCATGGAGGAGGGGCCGTATTGGTTGCCATAACCGAACTCCACCTTCAGATCGCCCGCCGGGGGATAAAAGCCGTTGCGGGGCAGGATATCCACCCCCGAGGAATTCAGTTTCTTGACCGGCGCATAATCCGGGGCACGGGATTTGGAAATCGCCGCATTATACTGCGCATAGGGATCGATCGTGTTGGTGGTGACGAAGAGAAAGCCCTCCCCGTCGATGGTGATGTTGTTGTATTCGGTGGGCACCACCGACTTCACCCGCTCGAGCTGTGCCTCGGTCATAAATCGCCGCCAGAGCAAATCGAGGATATTGACCGACACCTTCTGCGCGCCGATATAGCCGTAAAACCGGCCCTTTGTATCCATCACCATCACGCCCATATTGACGTTCTGGGACACGACATACAGCCGTTCGGAGCTGTCCACCGCCACACTGAGGGGGCGGTAAACGATAGTATCGTCGATCAGGTTGGAATCGGGCAGTCCCACCTCCTGCCGGAAGGTAAAATCGGCGTCAAAACAAACGACCCGCCCATTCATGCTGTCCGCGACATAGAGGGTGCCGTCCGGCGCCACAAAGAGGCCCTGCGGCTGGTTGAAGCCGTCGGCGCCGTCCTCCCTGACCGGATTGTCGAAAGCGGAAAGCTCCTTCACCGGATTCCAGTCCGCGTCGAACACCAGAACCCGGTTGTTGCCTGTGTCCGCGATATAGGTCAGGCCGTTCCGGCTGACGATATCCCTGGGATTTTTCAGCGCGCCCCATGCGGTGTTGGATAAATCCACATAATCCAGCGGATAAAAGGCGTGGGGTGAGTTCTGGATCTCTCCCTGATAGGAATAGGTATAGGTTTCATACGGCACATCCGCCGCCGCCGGCAAGATAAAGGCCGGCAGCATAAGGAGGATGAGCGCCGAAGCGATTTTTTTCATCGGTCTCCTCCTCAAAATCAATCCTTCATGCCGGATGTGGCCATGGTTTCCACCACGTTGCTCTGGGTGAATACGAATACCAGAATCGGCACGATCATCATGATGACCGCGGCCGCGGCCGCCGCACCCTGACGGGAGACGCCCGCGCTGAGGATTTGCTGCAGCGCGTAGTTGAGGGGCTTGAGTTTCTCGCTGTATATGTAAATGGTACTGCCCATATTCCACAGGCCCTGGAAGGAGAAGATGATCAGGGTCAGCCAGGCGGGCTTGACGATGGGCATCACAATCCGCCAAAAGGTCGTCATATCCCCGGCGCCGTCTATCTTCGCTGATTCCAGCACCGTGTCTGGCAGCATCGAATCCATGAACTGCTTCATCAGGTACAGCCCCAGCGAGGAAGAAAAGGTGGGAATGATCAGCGCCCAGTAGCTGTTGATCCAGCCGAGCTTCGAGAGAATAATGAAGTTGGGGATGCCGGTCACCGAGGAGGTGAACATCAGCGAGAGCACCGCGAGCTGGAACAACACCTTGCGCCCCGGGAATTCCATCTTGGACATGGCGAAGGCGCACATCGAGCCGAGCACCACGTTGCCTGCCGTCCCAACCACCGCCACGAAGAGGGTGTTGAACAGGTATCGGGTGAAGGGTACCCAGGAGTCGTTGAGCAGCCGCAGCAAGTCGGTGAAATTCTGCAGGGTCGGATTGCGCGCGAGAAAGCGCGGCGGGAATATCCACAGCTCCTCAAGCGGCTTGAGGGCGCTGGAAACGCTGTACAGCATCGGCAGAAACATTACCGCGCCGAATGCGGCCAGCATCAGGTTAATGGAAATGTTCCCCCCCAGCGACCTGCTGAGACGGACTTTTTTTCCGTTCTTCATAAAAGTCTGCTCCTCCTGTCCTCATATGGGCGTGCCGTCCTCGCCCGTTCCCCGTGAAGGCGTGCGCATCAGGTGCCCACCTTGGCCAAAATCCGCTGAATCAACTGATTGGTAAGGATCATGATGAGGAAGAGCACCGTGGCAATAGCGGAGGCGTACCCCATTTCAAATCGCGCGCCGCCATAATCGTCCAGGTGGTTGACGATGGTGTGCAGGGCGTAATCCGTTGTGGGGAAACCGAAAACCTGGGTGACCACCACGCCCACACCCAGCGAGGAGGTAATGCTCATGATGGCGCCGAACATCATCTGCGGACGCATGATAGGCAGGGTGATGAACCACAGCTCCTGCCAGCGGTTGCGGATGCCGTCGATGGCGCCCGCTTCCCGCAGGGAGCGATCCATCCCCTGGAAGCCCGCGATAAAGGATAAAAAACCGGTGCCCAGCGAGGACCAGAGCAGAATAAAAACCAGCACGCCGAACATGTAGTCCGGATTTTTCAGCCACAGGATGGGTTCGCTTATCACCCCGAGCTTCATCAGCATGCCGTTGAGATAGCCGTAGGCATCGCCGCTGAACAGGGTCATCCAGATGATGTTCATACCGCCCGCAATATTGGGGGCGTAAAATACCAGGGTCATCAGCGCGCGCATTTTCGGGGTGAGTTCGTTGATGAACCAGGCGAACATCAGCGACAGCAAATACCCGCCCGGCCCGGTGATCACGGCGATCATGAAGGTGTTTTGCAGCGCTTTGGTGAACACGCTGTCGTTCATGAACAGATTGACGTAATTGTCCATAAACACGAAGTCCGGCGTCTGCAGCATGTTGAAGGAGGTGAAGCTCAGACCGATGGACACCAATACCGGCACGACCGTGAACAGGAAAAAAAGCAGCATAAAAGGAAGCACAAAGATGTAGGCGCGCCTGCATTTATAGATGCGCGTGAGGAGCCCCGCCTCGTCGCCGGAATGCCGGCGCCAGAATCGTTTCACAGCAAAACCTCATTTCACCGAATATTCCCGTCAGGATCAGCCGGCGATATGGAATTCCTTACGCTTGCGGGCCAGCTCCTGATTGATCTCGTCGATGTATTCCAGCATGCTCTCCACGGGATTGTCCCCCTGGTTGTAAACCCGCGCGTAGGCGAACTCTATGCCGCGCGAGGTATAGTAGCCCCCGGGCACCTCCGGTGTGCCGACCGCCCAGTCCCATTGCTCCAGGATGGTCTGGCTCTCGGCGGAAGTCCAGGTGGAGATGCGGCGGAACGCTTCCGTGTTCGCCGTGGCGTATTTGCCCGAGGGGCCGAGGATGCTCTCGATTTCCCGCGCATACCGGCTCTGGGCCTCCGCGCCGGTCCACCACTTGACAAAATCCCAGGCGTCCGCCGGATTTTTGCAGCTGCTCATGATCACGGTCGAGGTGCCGGCCGCGCCAATGGAATGGTCGACGATTTCCGTGCCGCCTTCCGCGGCGCGAGCCGTCCCGGGCACAAGAGAGAAGGACCACATACCTTTGATTTCCGGGGCGAAGACCTCCAGCTGGTTATAAACCGTATAATCAGCGATGCCCATAGGCATTTCCCCGGTCTTGAAGCGGTTGGCGAAATCGTAGTTGACCGGAAAGGTGTGCTTGGTGAAGAGCTCACAGGTTTTCTGAAAGGCCGCCAGCCCCATGTCGGAATCCAGATTGACCTTCGCCCCGCCGTCGCGGTACAGCTCTCCGCCGTTCTGATAGAGAAAAAGCAGGGTGCCGGTCGTGCCTCCCACCGGAAAACCGATCTCCATGTTGTTGTTCTGGATGACGGGGATCATCGCATAGAGCTCCTCCCAGGTGGCGGGCACCTCCAGCTCAAGCTGCTCGAGGATATCCGTACGGTAAAACAGCAGGGAGAAGGATTGGGTCTGCGGCACACCGTAGGTCTTGCCGTCAAAGGTGTACGGTACCCAGGCGCTGTCGTGGAAGCGCGTCTTCACCTCGTCGAAGCCCTCCATTGAGGAGAGCTCCAGCACCGCGCCGCGCAGGCCGTAATCCACCGGCACGGTGGCGGCGTTGTCCAGGGCGACGTCCGGCCCCACCCCCGCCAGGGTCGAGGGAAGCAGGCTGCCCGCCGCTACAAGCTGGAGATTGACGGGTACGCCGGTCAGCGGGGTGAAGTTGTCATCGATCATCTGCTTGAGCACGCTCGCCTGGTCGCGGCCCGTGGCCACCCACACCAGCAGCGTATCCTTGCCCTGCGTCAGATCACCGACCATGTCGTAATCGTTGAAAAAGGAGGCGGCGAAGGCGCGGATTTCAAACCACACCCTGGAGAAAAAGCCGCTGTCCGCCTTGCCCGGGGATTTATCCGCCGTGTGCACGGCGATATAATCCAGCTGGAGAGGCTGGTTGCTCGCGCTGACGAGCCAGCTACCCATGGAGCTGATATTGGATTTGAACATGGAAAAATTGGCGGTTATCTTGTCTTCCGGCTTTTCTATCATCTGCTCCAGCTGAAAAATCAGCTGGTCGAGAAGTCCGGTCCCCTCGCCCTTTTTTCCCACGACCGCCACCAGGTCGGCGGCAATCGACTCCAGCTCCCGTTTGACGGCCGCCATCCTTTCCAGCGTCCCGGGGATTACCTTTTTGAATTTATAATCGCGGTATTTATCCGGGCTGGTTCCGGTGATCATCAAGATATCCCGATAGATGGTGTTCAGCTCGGTCAGACAGTCCTGCGCCCGTCCGAGAAGCGCCGCCATATCCCCGAGCACCACCTCCATGCTGATGGAATGGTCGCCCTGCTCCAGATAAAACGAATAGGCTTCCTCTCCGCCGCCCAGGGTCATCAGCTGCCAGCCGCCCTGATAATTGAAGCGCACGTTGTTCAGCTCGGCAAAGGGCAGTTCCCCGTCGATAAGGATTCGCCGGGTGGAGAACATCCCGGAAACCACATCCTTTTTAAAGCGCAGCGTGATCTGATAACAGCCGGTTTTGTCCACATGGAAATTCCAGGTCAGCTTCTGGCCGACGTTCTGCCATTTGGTTCCGCCGATGGAATTGAGCCGCACCCTGCTGGGATCCTGCGGCTGTGTGACGGGCGAAGTCCGGTCGGTGACCGCATAGAGCGAGAGATCTGATTTTTCCGCCGCGTGTTCGGCGGGGATATCTATGTAGGCGTTTTGCGCTGCGGCCTTTCCCGCGTTCTGCGCCCGATACGTCGCATAGCCGGGCGTTTCCGCAGCCGGCTCCAGGGCGATCCACGCGATAGCCATCGGCTCCTTGACCGATTCCAGCGCAAGGCTGTGTGTGCCCTTCGTGAGGCGGACAGTCAGCGGCTTTTCAATATAGCCGGTCGCGTCATAGACGGTGTGCTCGACCCAGCGCGGCGTCTCCACCTGTGTGGGGCGGATTTCATTGCCGCGGGTATCCTGTTCGAACGGCGCGGTTCCCGTTTCATCCGCCCACACACGGTAAAACTTGAGATAACGGGCTTCCTTGAACGGTACGGCACCGTCCACCAGCAGGCTGCGCTCAATGGCGCCGCCGTATCCTTCCACAGGATAATAGCACACCGACAGCCGGTACAGGCCGTCCGCGGGCGCCTCCACCGTCCAGACGATTCTGCCGTCCGCGCCCGTCATCACGGCTTCGGTCCCGTGCAGCGCCTGTGCGCCGGTTACGGCGGTGCTTTCGTTCTTATCGTATAAACCTGCGGGTACTTTGATGGCTTCGCCGCTGTATACGGGAGCCGCGTTTTCCTGCAGATAAGCGAGATAGCCGGGTAGAGAGGCGCCGGCGGACGCCGTGCCCGGGGATGCCTGCGGCGCCGCGCCGGTGCCGGCTTCCGCCGGACACACTTGCAACGGGTGCGCGACAAATAGCAACACAGCAGCAAACGCTACCATTTTGTTGCAGAAACTCCGTCTTACCAAGGCATTCTCTCCTTACAGATTATTTAATAAAATAGTCAAAGTACAGCCGAATACTTTTGGCGGCAATTTCATTATACCAGACGATCAGAAACAATAGTAGAATAACCTTCTCAACATTTTTAGCCATTTTGTCAATTAAATGTTGAGAAGGTTATTCTTTGTTGCTTTGAAATCACGAATTAATCTACATTTTTTCTCGCTGTTGTTTCGGAATCCGGCCGAAACCGCCAGCAATAAAACTATTCTGTGTTTGCTTTATAAGGGTAAATTATGCGACAAAAATAGGATGATTTTTTTCAATATCTGGATATTCCGCCGTGGGGCTGCCGATCGGATCGCCATCCCCGTTTTGGCGGAAGCGGGTCTCGCATACAGCGCCCCCTCCCAACGGGGGTGAACTTCGGTGAAATTTCTGTGCCGTACCCTTTGGGTTAAGGGGCGGATGCGCGGGAAACAGAAGCCGAGCTGTCCGGCCGCAGTCATTTGTTATAATGGCGCGTCATTAGGCAAAAAAGCCCTGCGCGCCAAAGCTGACGCGCAGGGCTAACCGTCGTATCGTTTTTTGGGGCGTCAGGGCCGGATATCCTGTGTTTCCACGGCCGCTCCTCCGGCGCATTCCATCAGCCCGCCCGGCAACGAAGCGCAAAACACGCCCGATGCCGCCAAATCCCGGAGGGTGCCGCCGTCCGACCGCACCACCGGCTGCAATCCCCTGACCATCATATTCTGCAAAAGCAGGGTATCCACCTCGCCGTCCTCCGTCACATGAAGCAGACTGCCCGTCGGCGAGCGTCCCTCCTGATAGACCTCCACATTCCGCAGGGTCAGATGCCCCACCCGGCAACGCGCCCGGATCGCTTCCCGCACCGGCGCGCTGGAGGAGTCCGTCAGGATTCGCAGCCCGTCCACCAAAACGGAGCCGAAAGCATAATCGTCCCGCAGCGATTCCGGACCGTCGACGGGCCAGCCCAGCTCGATGAGCGGGCGGTCGTCCGCCGGCAGGTGGCTGACGATATTCCGGAAAACCAGACTCTCGACGTTGCCGCCAATGCGAAACAGAAACGGGGTGGTGTAGTCGTAGTTGGGCGCGGACTGCCGCAGATCGATGTTTTCAAAGGTGATATGTCCATAATTGCCGTATTTTCCCCCCCGATACCAAGGGTTGATATAAAAGCCGAAGCTGCGGTAGGTGCCGGTCATGTTCCGCACCGTCACCCGATCCAGCCGCCCCGTATCGCGGGACAGCATCCGGATGCCCTGATCGGCGTCGTCCAGGAAAACCCCGTCGATCAGCACGTCGGTGATATCCGAACGGCAGTCGATTTCATCCGGCGCCAGAGCGATGAAGTCATCCCCCGAACGGCCGCGGATATCCCGCAGGGTGAGGAATTGACCCGGCCCGAAGAAGTGCAGGCCGTCCTGATTCTGCGCGTGCATCCGTCCCGGCAGATCGATACGGATATTCTCCATCACCACATGCCGCCAGTTGGCCGCCACAAGGGCGTGTGTCCTCTGGTCGCGCAACACGACGTCCCGCATCAACAGGTTTTCCACCCCGTAGAATTCCAGCAGATACACGGGATGGACGGAGCCCGGCAGTCCGGAATACATGTACATCGGCGCGGTATCGTCCACCGTCACATGGTGCTCCTGCTGCGCACAGTTCTGGTTATAGGTGCCGCCGATCAACGTGATGTTGCGGTTATGGATCCCTGCAAAGTCCCAATCCGCATTGGTGAGAACGGCACAGTTCGACTGAGCGGCCTGATAGAATCCACAGTCTTGATTTAAGCAGTGAATGGTGGTGTTGGAATGCACGCGAAGCCCGGTGACCAGCGCCGCCCCGTCCATGATCAGATACAGCCCGCCCAACGCCGGCGCCTGATCCAGCACCGCCTGCAGCGCCGCCGTGTCGTCCGTTCCGCCGCCCTCGGTCACATGGCTGTCCAACCGCGCCCCCGTCCGACTCGCCAGAATGATTTTCCGGCCCGCCGCATCCGCCCGATATGCCGTTTCCATCGCGTCCATAGTTGATGACCCCTTTCTCTCCGTCCGGTTTAATAGCCGCCTAGGTTCCCGGTTTGACGCCGCCTTTGATAGCGGTCATTTTCAACCGGCCTTCACGGCCGATTCCACCCTCATTATAACAGCCGCATCGCTTTCTTCAACGGCAATTGTATCAACAAAAGCCGGTTTTTTCTCAAAAAAGCAGCGCCATACGGGAGCTGTGAATCCCGCATGGCGCCATGATGCTTTTTGGGCGCTTGTGCCGCTGTTCTCTCATCCGTCCCGGTAATACGCGACCGACTCGCGCTCGACGAGATTCACGTCGAGCTGGGTGTATTCCACATAATCCCGCTGCCGCGCCATCTGCTCGAGCAGCCGTTCCACCGCCAATCTGCCCATAGCCGTCTTCGGTACGTTGAGGGTGGTCAGGCCGGGCGTGAGCGCAGCCGACCGCGCGTTGTTGTCAAAGCCGATGATAGAGATATCGTCCGGTATGGACAAACCCATCTCCCGCGCCACATTATATACCTTGGCGGCGACCGCATCGTTGGCGCAGATCAGGGCGGACGGCCGGTTATCGGCGGACAGCGCCTCCCGCAGCTGTGCGATGCAGAAGGGGCTGTCCTCGAATTCCCGCGGACCAATAACCTCCCGCACCAGCAGCCCGTCACTTTCCTCCGATACCCGTGCCTTGAAGCCGTTGCGCCGGTTGATAAAGCTGAAGGAGTAGCCGATGTCCCCCACGAAACACACACGCCGGTGCCCGCGCTCGAGGATATAATCCGTCGCCCGGTAACAGCCGTCGAAATTGTTGGCGGAGATGCGATCCACCTTGTAGCTGGGATTGAAGGTGTCCAGCAGCACAATCGCCTTTCCGGTCGCCATAAGCGCCGCCACGTTCTGCACCGTCATCAGCCCGAGCACGATCACCCCGTCGGATTGGATGTTGCGCGGACTGATAATGGAGGTATCGCTGTCCTCCACGATGGTGAGGGTCAGCAGCATATTCTTTTCCCGCACCGCGCTTTCGATGCCGTTGAGCATTTCATGATAAAAGGTCGTGTCGGCAAATATATCCCGCCGCAGGAGGATCGAAATGGTAAAGGTTGCTTTCGGATCTTTTTTCGGCGTCGATTTTCTTGGTTTTGGCGCCTTATACCCCATTTCAACGGCTGTCAGCCGAATCTTCGTGCGCATCCTGTCGCTGACGCCGTACTTGTCGGATAGCGCCCGCGATACCAGGGATTTGGATATGTTCAGTTTATCCGCGATGTCCTGCATGGTCACCTTCATAAGCCACCCTCTCTTTGCGGCAGTTTCCAGATTGATGAGTAAACGAATTTATGTTGAGGCGTTTGTCTCTACACAAATAGTATACTCACTGGTTTTCCCGCTGTCAAGTGCGCCCCAAACGATTCTATAGGCGAGATAAGGCGGCGCGGAGGAAAAAGGAGGGGCTGAATCCCTATCCTTGCGCCCTTCGGGCACCGAACAGATAAATGAAATCCCGGAGATCGTCTTATGACGGCCTCCGGGATTTTTCCTTGGAAATTATCCAGTTGACGTATCATCCCTCCGGTTTGCGGTCGGAGGGATTTTGGGCGTCCCCCCCGCTCCGCCGCCTCGTCAGGGGCTGAGCAGAATCACGTACATGTGCGCGGGCCCTCCATCGAAACGCTAAAAGGCGTACGCGGTTTTATGGGCGGCGTCAACATCCCGAAGGCTACTGCGAACCGGCTTGTGCGGACACTTCAGGGCTTGAGGGACAGGGGCCTTCGGCGTCTACAGCCGATGTACCGTGGCGACTGTCGAGCCCGATCCGCACCAGCCGGTGCGGCGGCAAGTAGACCGTCCGTCCACCCAATACCGCGGGGACCGGCGATTCGGAGAAATTATAGGCGAACACCGCGGAGGAACCGTCCGGGAACTCCCAGCGGACGGCCTGTATACTGCGGTAGGTTTTGGAATAGACGTAGCCGTCCAGCCGTGTCCATTCCACCGTATAACCGGGGCTTTCCACATC
>CAKTXU010000004.1 GCA_934630995.1 uncultured Eubacteriales bacterium | reverse complement strand
TGTATCAGAACAACATGGAAATGTATGTGGCGGCTGATTTTTCCATGTTTCTCTATCAGAACGGCGGCCGGTATTACACGGAGGATACCGCCCGCAGCGGCCTGGACACGCCGGAGGCCTTCCGCGCCTTCAAGCAGACCACCGAGCTGTTCACCAATTACGGCATCCCGGTGAGCGCCAGCTTTTACAACCGGTTCCGCTCCGGCATCATGCCGGTGGGCATCAGCGGGTTCGCCGACTATATGACCCTGCTGGTGGCCGCGCCGGAAATCGGCGGCAAATGGGGCATCGCCCCCATACCCGGCACCCGGCGGGAGGACGGCGGCGTGGATCACAGCTTCAGCGGCATGGCCGTGGACGGGGCGATGATTCTGGCGGATTCCGAGAAAAAGCAGGACGCCTGGCAGCTGCTGCGCTGGTGGATGTCCGCGGAAACCCAAGTGCAGTACGCCCGGGATATCGAGGCCATGATCGGCCTGTCGGCGCGCTGGAGCACCGCCAATGTGAAGGCCAACGACGCCATCAGCTGGGACAGGGAGGATATCGCCGTCATCCGGGAGCAGCGCCGGTGGGCCAGGGAAATCCCCAACGTAGCCGGCGGCTATTACACCGGCAGATATGTGAACAACGCCTGGAACAGCGTGGTCATCGGCGGGGAGAGGCTCCGGGACAGCCTGGAGGAGGCGGTGTTCGCCATCAACAAGGAGCTTGCCAAGAAGCAGAAGCAGTACGGCACGGGACAGGAGGCGGAAACGTGAGGCGAAGCCATAAAAAATTACAGGCCGCGTCGGTGGTCCGGTATCTCTTCATGCTGGCGCTGGTGGCCTTCACCCTGCTGCCCCTGGTCTATGTCGTCTCCACCGCGGTCAAGCCCATGGAGGAGCTGTTCCTCTATCCGCCGCGCTTCCTCCCCAAGCGGGTAACCTTCCACAATTTTCACGATCTGCTGGGGGCCCTGTCCTCCAGCGACGTCCCCTTCCTGCGGTATGTGGTCAACAGCCTGGTGGTGTCGGTGAGCACGGTGGCGCTGACCATCGTCGTCTCGGCCATGGGGGCCTACGCCATCGCCAAGCTGCGGCCCAGCGGGGGCAGGACCATCATGGCCCTCGTGATCGCCGCGCTGATGTTCTCCCCTCAAGTGACCATGATCCCCTCCTATATGGTGATAAACACGCTGGGGCTGGTGGACACCACCCTGGCCCTGATCCTTCCCAAAATCGCCACCAGCTTTTCCTTCTTCCTGATGGAGCGGTTCATGGTGCAGGTCCCCGGCGCCCTCATCGAAGCGGCGCAGATCGATTCCGCCTCCCAATGGCAGATTTTCTGGAGGATCGTGATGCCCGGCGTCAAGCCTGCCTGGGCCACCCTCATCGTGTTCACCTTCATTTCCTCCTGGAACGATTATATGACGCCGCTGATTTACATCAACCAGCAGCAGCTCAAAACGCTGCCTCTGGCCCTCCAGCTGCTGTCGGGCGGCGCGGGGGCGGCCAGCCTGGGACGGGCGGGCGCCGTGGCGGCTGCCACCTTCCTGATGATTGTGCCGGTGGTGGTGGTTTTCGTCCTCATGCAGCGGCAGGTCATCGAAACCATGACCTATTCCGGTATTAAAGCATGAATGGAGTCTTTTCAGGTATGGATATGCGACGTATACGACGGCGGTGCGCGGCTCTGCTCCTGGCTTTGCTGACGGCGGCCGCCCTTCCCGCCGGAGCGCTGGAGGATACCGCCTACGATTACATTCTGGACGGTGGGGTCCGCAGGCCCATCCCCAAGACCTACCGGCACGTCCGGACGATCCAATCCCTGGGCGGGGAGTACGGGAGCTTCGACGGGGTCCAGGATTTGTTCGTGGACGGGGCCGACAACCTGTATATCGTGGATACGGGGAACAACCGCGTGGTCAAGACTACCACCGGCTTTGAGGTGCTGGCCGTCTACGCGGGCAGCGAGGAGGACCCGCTCGGGCATCCGGAGGGGGTGTTCGTGGACACGGATTTGAGCCTGTACATCGCCGACACCCAGAACAGCCGGATTCTCCACCTGGCGCCGGACGGCCGGACGATCGAGGCGTTCGGCGTCCCGGAATCCGCCTATCTGGGCGAGGGCTTCGTGTATAACCCCCGGAAGGTGGCGGTGACCTCCACCGGCTATCTGTACACCATGAAGGGCAAGCAGCTCCTGCGCATCGACGCCAACAACGAATTCAAGGGGTATGTGGGGGCCAACAAGGTGGGCTTCAGCCTGAAGAACCTGCTGATCCGTCTCTTTGCCTCGCAGGAGCAGAAGGATAAGCTGGTCAAGGCCGAGGCGGCCGCCTATACCAACTTCATTCTCGGAGAGGATAACTACTTATACGCCTCCACCGCCGATTTAGCCGGCGGCCAGCTCAAAAAGCTGAATTCGGTGGGAGAGAACATCCTGCCGGTGCAGCCCTACGGCGAGCGGGCCGTCAAGACCGGCGGCGGCGAAGCCGACCCGGTCTTCGCCGACCTGACGGTGGACGCCCGCGGGATACTCACGGCCATAGACAGCGTGTCCGCCCGGGTCTACCAATACGATCCGGCGGGAAACCTGCTGACCGTGTTCGGCGGCAAGGGAAGCGGCAAGGGCTATCTGTCCTCCCCCCGGGCCATCGCCCAGGACAGCGGCGGTTCCCTGTACATCTACGACGCCAATCTGAACACCATCCAGGTCTACCGGCCCACCGCCTTCCTGGAAAGCGTACACCGGGCGGTGGCGCTGTACGACGGCGGCGAGTACGACAAGGCCCAGGCCGCCTGGGAGGAGGTGCTCTCCACCGGCGGAAGCTATTCTCTGGCCTATATCGGGCTGGGAGACGCCTGCTATAAGAACGAGGCGTATGAAGAGGCGATGGAGCACTACTATACGGCCCGGGACGAGGCCGGCTATGCCAAGGCCTTCAGCAAATACCGCTACCGGTGGTTCAAGGAGAATTTTCTCTGGGCCGTCCTGGCCGCCGCGGCGATCGCAGCCGCTTTCCTGACGGCCGGGCGGCTGCTGATCAGGCTCAGCGCCCGCTTTGAGAGGCTGTATCTCTCCACCATAGGCGAAAAGCGGACGGACGGAAAGGAGGGGAAATAGCGTGAGGAGCTTCTATCTGGTCCCGACGGTGCTGGTCCATCCCATCGACACCTTCCGGCTGATCCAGCGCGACCGCAGCCGGTTCAACTATCTGCCGCCGGTGATCCTTCTGCTGCTGATTCCCGCCGTGCGCCTGTTCAACGTCTATGTCACCCACTTTTCTCTGGCCACCGTCGATGTGTGGGAAACCACGGTCTGGATGGAAATCACCAAGCTGCTGCTGCCGGTGGTATCCTTTATCCTGATGGAATACGCGGTGACCACCATTCTGGGCGGGGAAAGCCTGTTCCGGGAAATCCTGCTGGCGGTCTCCCTGGCCTTTGTCCCCTATCTGGTGTTTTCGCCGCTGCTTGCCTGCCTCTCCCGCATCCTGTGCGGGGAGGAGCGGGCGCTGTACCTCCTGCTGAGCGCCGGCATCTGGCTCTGGGTGGGCCTGCTCATCTGGAATTCCTTCCGGGTGATGAACAGCTACACCCCTTGGCAGGCCACGGGCGTGGTGGCCCTGACCGTGGTGGGGATGGCCATCCTCTGGGCCATCTGCGTGCTGATATACGCGCTGGGCAACCAGCTTCTCGACTTTTTCACGGGGATTCTGGCAGAAATACGCATCCGCTTCATGCAGTGAACGGCGGCTTCGGAGGTAATGATGGAAAAACTACATTGGAAACGGCGGGCCTCCCGCCTGCCGGTATGGCTGGCGGCGGTGTGCCTTTTGGCCTCCGGCTGCGCCGGGGGCGCCCGGCCGGCGGACAAAAGCTATCCCCCCCTGCCCGACGAGGGCCTGGCCCGGCAAATCACGATGGATACCCGGGAGGAAACGGCCTATTACACGGCGGCGGAAAGCGGCGCCCTGCGGCTGTGGTACAGGGAATCCGCCGCCTCCATCCGCGTGGAGGATAAACGCACCGGCGCCCTGTGGGAATCCTCCTTTGACGCGGAAAAGGAGGGCGTGAACGTCAACAACACCTGGAGGCAGGATTTGGCCTCCTCCTTTCTGCTCACCTTCACCTCCCGCGACGGCAAGGAGAATATCCAGCAGTCGTCGGTCATGCGGCTCAAGCCCCTGGTCTGGACGCAGAAGGAGGACAACGGCCTGCGCCTCACCTTTTATTTTTCCAAGGAGGGCTTCGGCTTCGACGTGGTGCTGACCCTGACGGACGACAGGCTGCAGGTGACCGTACCCTACGACAGCTTCCGTGAGGAGGGGCTGTCCAAGCTCATCAGCCTCCAGGTCTTTCCCTTCCTGGGCCTGAGCGCGGGCGGCGACGGCTATTATCTGCTGCCCGACGGCTCCGGGGCCCTGATGCGGCTGGACAATCCCCACCGTGCCCCCACCATGGCGCGATGGGTCGCCTACAGCCCCCTCAACGCCGAGCTGGACGTGTTCGACAAGCTGGACAAATCCACCGAAGCCCTGGAGGCGGACGGGGGCGACCTGACGGCGGCCTTTCCCCTCTTCGGCGTCCGCCTGGAAAAGGGGGCCTTCGCCGCCTATGCCGCGGAGGGGGAGGAGGAGTTCCTGATCAACGCCGCCACCGCCGGCATGGGTGTGGATTTCAACCGGATAGGCGGGGAGTTTTCCTTCCACACCGTCTACGAGGTGGACCTGGGCACGATGAATAAGGATTCCGCCGGCAATCCGATCCGCTCGGTTTACCAGCGGGCGGACAGCGTGGTTTCCCCCACGGATCGGTCGATGGTGTTCGACTTCCTGCCGGAGGAGGAGGCCGATTACAGCGGCATGGCCGCCCGCTACCGGCGGCATTTGGAGGAAAGCGGCCTTCTGGACGGCAAAACGGAGAAGGGCGGCGCGCTGGTTTTGGATTTGTTCATCGGCGCCCGGGAGGAAACCGTGTCCGGCCGGTTCGTCACCGCCACCACCTTCCAGCAGGCCCGGGCCATTATCGGCGAGCTGATTGCCGCCGGCGCGGACAACCTCGTGGTCAACCTGAGGGGCTGGCAGAAAAACGGCTACGGAGCCAACCCCATGACCTTTTCCGCCGGAAGCCAGGCGGGCGGCGGGGCGGGGCTGCGGGAGCTGGCCGCCTTTTGCCGGGAGCGGGGGGTGACGTTGAACCTGGACGTCAACCTGACGGACGTGACCGCCGCCTACGGCGGGCTGGGCGCGTCGGGCTACGGCATCCGCAACGCCAACAACGATACGGTCAGCGACTACCTCAAGACCAGGTTCCTGATGAACCTGGAGGACGCGGCCGCCCGCTGGAGCAAGCTGCTTTCCAGGAGGGAGGCGCTGCCCGTGTCCGGAATCGTCTTTGAAAGAATAGGCAGCCTGGTCGTCCGGGACTATCACAGCAAAAGGACGGCCTTCCGGGGAGACGCGGTGGCGCAGTACCGGGGCTATCTGGACGAGGCCCGGGAGGCCTTCGGCTTCGCCGGTATCCAGGGGGCCAATATCTACGGCGCCGCGGCCGACCTGGTGATGGAGGTGGAGAACGGCGGAGCCATGTGCGTCTTGTCCGACGAGGATGTGCCGGTGTATCAGATGCTGATCCACGGCAGCGCCCTGTATACGGGCATCCCCTTCAATCTGGCGGCCGACGCCGCCGAGCAGCGGCTCAAAAACATCGAATACGGCGCCAACCCGTATTTTGAGCTGACCTGGGAGGAGCCGGGCCTGCTGACCGATACGGCGTACAAGACCCTCTTTTCCGGCCGGTACGCGGCATGGAAGGAGACGGTGGTGCAAACGGCGAAGGAATACGCCGCCCTGGAGGGGCTAGTCTCCTCCCCCATGCGGCGGCACACCGTCCTGGAGGACGGCCTGACGGCGGTGGAATACGACGGCTGGACGGTGGTTTTGAACTACGGCGCCGCGGAGGGCGCGTATCAAGGCCGTCCCGTACCGTCCATGGACTATATCGTGGTGAAGGAGGGCTGAGCATGGCAGGCAAACGCGGCATGACCATCGAACGGCGCAAGGCCGTATACGGCTATATCTTCGTGGCCCCCTTTGCGGTGGGCACCCTCTTGTTCCTGCTCTACCCCATGATAAAGTCCATCCAGTTCAGCCTGTCCACCTATGACAATCTCACCGACCTCCAGGCCATGCGCTTCGTGGGCATACAGAACTTCGTCAAGGCCTTTACCATCGACGTGGAGTTTGTGCCGAAATTCCTCAACGTGGTCCGGGATATGCTGATAAACACCCCGCTGGTGGTGCTCTTCTCCCTCATCCTGGCCATCTGCCTGAACAAGCCCATGAAGGGCCGCGCCTTTTTCCGCACCGTGTTTCTCCTGCCCTTCATCCTTGGCTCCGGCCTGATATTCAAATACATGATGTTCAGCGGGGAAAACGAAAACGCCATGGTGATGGTCAACGGCATTCTGACCCCGCCGGTGATAGGCCGGCTGTTCGGGGATACGGTCAATCAGGTGTTCACCGTTTTCCTGGAGCGCATCACCCTGGTGCTGTGGAAATCGGGCCTGCAAATCCTGCTGTTCCTCTCGGGGCTGCAAAGCATCCCCGACTCCCTGTATGAATCGGCCCGGTGCGATTCCGCCACCGAATGGGAGATGTTCTGGAAAATCACCATCCCCATGATGACGCCGGTTATCCTCATCAATATCGTCTATACCATCGTGGACCAGTTCAACGACATCAACAATGCCATGATGACCTATTTCGAGTTTACCATGATGCAGATGACGCGGTTCGATTACGCGGCGGCCATGAGCCTCATCTATATGGCCTTCGTGCTGCTGACCGTGGGGCTGGTGTTCCTGGTCATGCGCCGGTTCGTGTTCTATCATTCCAACAGGAGTTAGGGGGCTTTGCACAATGGAAAAAAACGCCGCGTTCTCCCGCCTCTCCGGGAAGGCGCTGTCAAGGGCCGGCCGCCTCCCCCGCGCTCTGTTCAGAATCCTGCTGTATCTGTTTCTCATCATGGTGGCGTTTGTCTTTCTGTATCCGTTTCTGCGGATGCTGGTGACGTCGGTGAAGAGCTACGGGGATCTCCACGATATGAACGTCAATTGGATTCCCACCGCGTTTGAGCTGAAAAACTACCGTGTGGCGGCCCATTATCTGGACATACCCATCCACCTGATGAACTCCCTTTTCATCGCCGTGGCTTGCACCCTGGGCCATGTCCTGGCCTGCTCCTACATCGCCTACGGCTTCGCCCGGTTCCGTTTCAAGGGCAGGGGCTTCCTGTTCGTGGTGGTCGTTTTCACCATCATCCTGCCGCCCCAGGTGCTGATCCTGCCCCAGTACATGCAGTATATGAACCTGGGCTTCCTCAACTCCTATTTGCCGATCGTCCTGCCCACCTTCTTCGGCTATGGGCTGCGGGGCGGGCTGTATATCTTCATTTTCCGCCAGTTTTTCCTGAGCCTGCCCGCGGAAATCGAGGACGCCGCCCAGGTGGACGGCTACGGGTATATGCGCATCTATCTGAAAATCGCCCTGCCCATGGTCCGGACGGCCATCCTCATGTGCGTGCTGGTATCGGTGGTCTGGCACTGGAACGATTATTTTGAGCCGTCGATTTACCTGTCGCTGACGGAAAAGCTCCCCCTTCCCGCCATGCTGCCGGATTTGTTCGGCGGCGTCCGGGACATCTATCAGGCGATATTGGAAAACAAGCTGGATATATTGGTCACCGACGGGGTGGTCATGGCGGCCATCACCATCTGTATCACACCGCTCATCCTGCTGTTCGCCGTATTGCAGAAGGGCTTTGTCCAGGGCGTGGAACGCAGCGGCCTGGTTGAATAACCCAAAGGAGGGATGCGTATGCAAACGCTACAAGGCGCGGGGGCCGGGACGGCGCCCCATAAAAAAACGCGGCCCCTGGGCCGCTGGCTGCGCAGGAACTACACGGCGTATCTGTTTTTGCTGCCGTTCCTGCTGCTGTTTTTCCTGTTTACGATTGTCCCGGTGTTCATCTCGTTCATCATGAGCTTCACCGAGTACGACATGTTTTCCGCCCCGGTGTTTGTGGGCATCGCCAATTACAGCGATTTGCTGCTGGACGACGAGATATTTCTTCTGTCCCTGAAGAACACTTTCCTGTTTGCCGCCATATCGGGGCCGGTGGGGTTCCTGATGTCCTTTTTCGTCGCCTGGATCATCAACAGCCTGAAATGCAAGAACCTGTTCGCCCTGGCCTTCTACACGCCCTCCATCACCAGCGCGGTGGCCATGAGCGTCATCTGGATGTACTTCTTCTCCGGGGATCGCTACGGCCTCATCAACAACCTGCTCATCCGCCTGGGGGTCCTGTCTAAGCCGATCCTCTGGCTCCTGAATGAAAACACCATTCCGGCCGTGGTCATCTTCGTGTCGGTGTGGATGAGCATGGGCACCGGCTTCCTGGTCTTTCTGGCGGGCTTCCAGAGCATTCCCGGCGAGCTGTTCGAGGCCGGACGCATCGACGGCATCTCCACCCGCTTTCAGGAGCTGCGGTACATCGCCTTCCCCTTCATGAAGCCCCAGCTTTTGTTCGCGGCCATCAATTCCATTGTGGGCGCCTTCGGGGTGTTCGATATCGCCGTGTCCCTGTGCGGCATGCCCAGCCCCAATTACGCCGCCCACACCATCGTGGCCCACCTGTACGACTACGCCTTTATCCGGTTCGACATGGGCTATGCCTGCGCCGTGGCGGTGCTTCTGTTCCTGATAACCTTTGTGCTCAGCCGGATTTCCATGAAGCTGTTCGCGTCCAAGGAGTAGGCTCAGGGCGGCGTCCCCGGCTTCATCGCCCGGCAGCTTCTGACATAGGCGGTGGGGGAATTCAGGGCCACCCTCTTGAAGACCACGGTGAAATAGGTGCTGGAGGAAAAGCCCAGCTGAAAGGCCACGTCGGTGACAGACTTGCCGGGCTCAAGCAGCAGCTCCTTGGCCTTGTTTATCTTGATGAGATTGATGTATTCCCGGGGCGGCATCCCCATCTCCTTGGTAAACCGCTGCTTGAAGCGGGGCAGGGAGAGGCCGCTGAGCTGTGCCAGCGACTCCAGCTCGATGACCTCGTACACGTTGTCCTGTATGTATTGGGCGGCCGTCAGGATCTTTTCGCTCACAGCCGAGGATATCTGGTCCTTCTCACTCTCGATGATCTGATGTATCACATGGAGCAGCAGGGTCTGGCCCATAAAACGGGAATAGTCGGTCTGGCGGCTGAAATAGACGAAGGACCTGGATAGTATCGAACGGATGTCGGTGTTGAGCTTCATGACGGGACTGGTGAGCTTCTGAATCTCGGTATACAGCACCTCCCCGTAGGGCGGGGCCAGCCCCATGAAGTTCTCCCGCACATCCATATCCAGCCGGAACCAGAACAGCTCCTTCTTTTCGTCGGGCAAATCCCCGCTGCTGTGCTCGGCATAGGGGTAGGAGATGAACACGGTCCCTCCCGTCAGGGAATAGCCCTTCTGGCCGTCGTGATAAATCTGGTGGCCCTTGGTCACGATGGAAAATTCATAGGTGTTGCCGTGCCAGTGGGTCAGAAGGGGCTGGGTCGCCCGCTCAAAGATACAATAGCCGAATACGTCCAGCCCGGGCACCCGCAGTTCGTTGGGCGTCAGGATTTTCCGGTTGCCGTCCCAGGTGAATTCATCCACATAGCGCGCGTGAGGCATGCCGCTCGTCTCTCCCTTCCACGATTGTCGATTTCGTATCACATCTTAAAGCGAATGCGATAAAAGCAACGTTCTTGTATAATCATATCAAACACTTTGCGTGTTGTAAAGTGAATTTATTTATTTTCGCAAACAAAGGGGCTGCGGAGGCTTTAATTGTATGAAAATTGTGGTTGTGTTTAAAACCCATTTCGATATCGGCTATACCGATTTGTCCGTCAACGTCCTGGAAAAATACCGGAATAAGATGCTGGGAGACGTGGTGGACGCCTGTGAAAAGACCCAGGGCTATGGTCCGGGCGGGGAATACGTGTGGACGATGTCCGCCTGGCCGCTGAAGGTGGTTCTGGATGAGCGGGAGGGGCTCACTCCCCTGCAGCGGAGGGCCGACGGCCTGGTCCGCCGGGGTCAGCTCCGCTGGCACGGCTTACCCTTTACCACCCACACCGAATTCTGCGGACTGGAGGAATTTATCCGCGGGCTGTACTTTTCCCATGAGCTCAGCGGCCGGTACGGCTTTACGCCCGTCAGCGCCAAAATGACCGATGTGCCCGGGCACACCCGCATCCTGCCCAGCGTTCTGGCCGGGGCCGGTATCTCCTTTCTGCATCTGGGAGGGAATTCCGGCTGCACCGCCCCCGATGTGCCCCCCCTGTTCTGGTGGGAGGCGCCGGACGGACAGCGGGTGCTGACCTTTTACTCCAAGGGCGGATACGGCACCGCGCCGACGCCGCCCGCGGAATGGCCATATGACGTATGGCTGGCCATGCAGATGACCAATGACAACCTGGGCCCCCAGTCCCCGGAGGTGATAGAGTCCCTCCGGGAGAAGATACGGCGGCAGATACCGGATGCCGACATCCAGATAGGAACGATGGATGATTTCTATCGGGAAATCATCAAAAGCCCGCTGGATATTCCCACCATCCGCGAAGATTTGGCCGATACCTGGATTCACGGGGCGGGGACCTATCCCGCCGAAACCTCCCTTCTGCGCCGGACCCGCCGGCGGCTCACGGAGGCGGAGGCGCTGCTCACCTGCCGGCTGACCGAGCGGCCCGGGGAGATCCGGACGGCCGCTGCCGCGGTGGCCGGGGCCTATGAAAGCCTCATCCTCTTCGACGAGCACACCTGGGGGCTCAACGGGCAGCTCAACATGGCGGAAATCTCCTTTTTCGACAAGGAGGAATTCCTGGCCGCCAAAAGCATCGGCGCCTACAACCGGATGGAGGCCTCCTGGCAGGAGCAGCGGGATCGGGCGCACGCGGCTGCGGATCTGACGGAGCAGGCGGAGCGGGCGGCCTGGGACGGCCTGGAGGCCTCCCCGGAGACAGCTGCCGGGTATCGCCTGTTTGCCGGGGACGGGCTGCTGCAGGGCCGGTGGGTGGATCTGGAGGGTTATACCGGAGGCGGCGCGGCCGACGCCCGCACCGGGGAAGCCCTGCCGCTGCGGCGGTTTGCCGGCAGGACCCAGGCATATGTGGAACGCCTGCCGGCGGTGGGAACCGTCTTTCTGAGAAAGACCGACCGGCCCGGTCCCCCTCCTCCGGCCCCTGTCCGCTGGGAGGACGGAGAGACGGAGGCGGTCATACGCAACCGGTATTACACCATCCGCGTGTCCAAGGCCACCGGCCTGATGACCAGCCTGTACGACGCGGAGCACGGCCATGAGTGGATCGACGGCGGCAATCCAGACGGCGCCTTCAGCTACCGGTACGACCGGTACGGCACCGAGGACATCACCCGCTTCATCAAAACCTATGCCTACCGCTTCTTCGACTGGCTGTTGTGCGATATCGGGCGCCGGTTTTACCCGGAATGCGCCCGCCGGGTCTATCACGGGGAGCCGGTGTCGGTGACGGCCGCGGCGGACGGCGACGCCGCGGTGATACGGGTTGAGAGAAAGGGCGATGAGAAAGCCGTCCGCCGGTACGGAGAAGCGGTGAAGACCGTCATGGAAATCCGCCTGCTGCCCGGGGACAGGGCCATCCGCGTGGGCCTGGATGTTCTCGACAAGCAGGAAACCCTCTACATCGATGCCGGACATCTGGTCATGCCCTTCCGTCTGGAACGCGGCACCGTCACCGTCAACAAGCTGGGCGGGCTGGTCGATATCGCCAGGGACATCGTGGACGACGGCAATCACGCCCTCTATTGCATGGAAAACTACATCGACGTCAGCAACGGTACCTTCGGTATGACGGTGGTATCCCATGACGCCCCCCTGTGCTCGGTGGGGCGGGAGGACCTGCTCACCTTCCGGCGGCAATATGCGCCCGGTCCGCCCCATCTGTACTTCAATCTCTTCAACAATACCTGGGGCACCAACTTCCCCCTGTACATAGGAGGCAGCTTCCACTACGACTTCACTCTGTTCACCCACGACGGCCCGGTGGGAGAGGCGTCGCAGCAGGCCGAGCTGCTGGCCCTGGGCAGGCAGTCCGCCCGGCCCTCCCCCCCGGCGGAATACGACGCCCGCGTCGGGTTCTCCGAACCGCTGCGGATACTGGCCTTCAAGCCCGCGCTGGGCGGCGAACCGGGAACGGCGGCCCTGCGGGTCAAGGAGCACGAGGGACGGGCGAAAACCGTCCGCTGCCGCGTCGCCGGAGCCGTGCGCCACGCCGCCTGTGATTTGCTGGAGCGCGGGGGCGAATGGCGGGACGGAGGCCGGGTCCTCCGCCGAGAGGGAGAGGTGAGGGAGAATGCATCCGTTCCAGTGCTGTCTGAAGCCGGAGAGCTTCAAGCTGCAGCCCGAAAAGAGAGGATTCCGGTTCATCCCCATCGACTGGGAGACCAAGTCCATCCGCCTGCTGGCGGGCCGGGGGGACTGGGCGGCCTTCCAGATCGTGATGAAGGACGGCGGCGACTATGCGGTCAACGCCGGCAGGGAGCCGTATTTTTCCCAGGCGCTGCACCGGACGGTTCTGCGGGCCGAGGCGGCATGGAGCACCCCGTCCGCGCCGCCCGTCACCCTGCGTCTCATCGGCGCCCTGCCGGACGACGACGGCTTCCCGAAGGGGGATATCCTGCTCCAGCAGGACGTGATGGAATGCGCGGCGGAGGAGCCGTCCGCGCTCTGGGCGGAAATCCGCACCGGAGCGGATACCCCGCCGGGGCTGTATGAGGGCTGCGTTCGTCTCTACCGCAGCCATATGTTCGAGACGGAGACGCTGCTGGAAACCCTGCCCTTCACCCTGGAGGTCATCGATTACCGGATGCCCGTCCCCGGCGAATACCGCTTCCATCTGGATCTCTGGCAGCATTTGTCCAATATCGCCCGCAAGCACGACGTACGGCTGTGGAGCGAGGAGCATTTCCAGGTGCTGGAGCCCTATGTCCGCTCCCTGGCCGCGCTGGGGCAAAAGGCGGTGACGGTGCTCGCGTCCCAGGTCCCCTGGAGAGGGCAGTCCTGCTTCTACGAGCAGCGCACGCCCGCCAATTTGTTTGAATACTCCCCCATCGCCGTCTACAGGCAGGCGGACGGCTCTTTCACCTATGATTTCACCGCCATGCAGACCTATATCGACCTCTGCTTCCGCTATGGGATCGACAAGGAGATCGAGCTGTTCGGCATCACCAGCATCTGGACCGATGAACGGGCCGGCTTTACCCGTCTCGCACCCGACTATCCCGACGCCATGAAGGTGCGCTACCTGGACAGGGCCACCGGCCTCTACGGGTATATGGATACAGCCGCCGACCTCATCGGGTATGTCCGGGCCATCGAAGCGTACTTCATCGGCAGAGGACTCATCGACCGGGTGCGGGTGGTGGCCGACGAGCCGCAGGATCACGACGATCTACGGAAAAGCCTGCGTCTGCTCAGGGAGATAGCCCCCTCCTTCCGATTCAAGGCGGCCATCAATCAGGCCGCCATGGTGGAGGAGTTTTCCGGCGATATTGACGATTTCGTGCCTTATCTATCCTGTGTGGCCTATGAATGGCCCCGGCTGGACGGCTACCGGAGACAGTGGCCGGACAAACGCTTCCTGTGGTATGTGTGCCTGAGCCCGCCCTATCTCAACACCCTGCTGTCCAGCGGGCTGTTGGAGGGCCGCCTTATCGGCATCCTGACCTCCTATATGCGCTTCGCGGGCTTCCTGCGCTGGAACTACACGGTTTGGGGAGCGGATCCCCGCCGGGATGTCCGGTACGCCGCCTTCCCCGCCGGAGACACCAATTTCGTCTATCCCGCCTATAACGGCTCCGTGCTGCTCTCGCTGCGGTATTACGCCCTGAAGCGGGGCATCGAGGATTACGAGCTGCTGGAGCGCTATCGGAGCCTGTACGGCGACGAGAGGACCGACGCCCTGATCAGCCTGGTGCTGCGGCAGCCGGATATGGCGCGGTACGCGGTGCGGGATACCCACGAAAACATAACGGCGGGGGATCTGCTCAGTCAGGATCCGGACGATTATAACAGGCTGCGGCGTCTTTTACTCGAGGGTCTTTGCCATGAAAATACTATCAACGAAGGGTGGAATCCGCAATGAAAAAACGCATGTGCATTTGTCTGGCTTTTCTGCTGCTGTTCTGCGGGGGGATGATGGCGGCCGGCGCCAAGGATGAGAATATCCTGCAGGGCATCGTGGCCGAATATGTCAACAACACCAACCCGCCGGGCGGCAGCGCCAACGTCCCCGTGGATGTGCTGACCAACGGCGAATACAATTTTACCGACGGCGGCAGCGGCCCCTACGGGCAGCTCTGGGGAGAGGTGCTCCAGGACGAAAACGGCAGCGGGCTGTGCGATGTGGAGCTGACCTTTGATCTGGGGGAAAAGAAGTGCTTTAACCGGTACAAAATCTGGTCCCACGCCGAATGGATGGCCGTGGACTATAACACCGCCACCAACCGCTCCTACGCCGTTAAGGACTGGAGCGTCAGCGTCAGCGACGACAAATCCTCCTGGACGGAGATTGACAAGCAGGAGGGGAACAACGAAATCGTCTTTGAGAAAACGCTGAGCGAGGCGGCCTCCGGGCGGTATATCAAGTTCCATATCACCCGCTGCTCTGCCAAGCTGGACGGCTTCGAGGGCTCCTACTGGCCGGCGCTGCGGCTGGGTGAAATCCAGGTGTATCAGGCGCAGGCGGCTCCCCCGGTGACCACGACCACCGCTGCCGATGAAACAACCACCACCGGCGGCGATGAAACAACCACCGCAGCCGCGCCGGACGGAACAACGACGGCCGCCCGGAATACCACCGCCGCTACCGCGGCAGCCACCGCCACCGGCGCTGAGAAGCAGGAATCCGGCGGTTTCCCGGTGGCCGCGATTGTGGCCATCGTCGTGGTGATTGTGCTGGCGGGCGGCGGAGCCGCGGGCTACTTCCTGTACAAAAAGAAAAAGTCGTCCTGATTCCCGCGGTGCGCGGTGCGGCTTGAAGGGATAGAGCGACGGGCATAAGGGAGGAAAAATCGATGTTCAAAAAGCTATTGGCTGGCTGTCTGGCCCTGGCGATGTGCGCCGGCATGGCGGGCTGCAAGCCGGAGTCCGGGACAAGTACCGCCTCCGGCAGCGGCAGCGGGGAAGGCGGCGGCAAGTCGCTGGAAAAATACGAAACCCCGCTGGAGGTTTCCATCGGCATGTATAAAGCGGCGGGCAACTGGGACATGGCCGACAACGAGTTCACCAAATTTGCAAAGGATGTCCTGAATATCCAAGTCAAGGCGGAGTGGGAGCTGGGCTACGAGGCCCATGTGGAAAGGGTCAAGCTGGCCATTTCCACCAAGAGCCTGCCGGATATGATGCTGGTGCACGACTATACCCTGGTGATGCAGATGGCCCGGGCGGGGATGCTGGAGGATCTGACGCCGGCCAAGGATTACTTTGGGGATTTCATGAAGGAGGCGTATGCTTCCTTCGACGGCGACGCCTGCCTCAAGGACGTGACCATCGACGGCAAGCTGTACGCCCTGCCCAGCACGGGAATCCGCGGCAACCAGAACATCCTCTGGCTGCGGAAGGACTGGCTGGACAACGTGGGGCTGTCGGTCCCCACCACCGTGGAAGAGGTCTATAAGGTGGCGGAGGCTTTTGTCAAGAACGACCCGGACAGAAACGGCAAGAAGGACACCATCGGCCTGCCCTTCAACCGCTGGGTCTGGGGCAACGACAACGTCCACGGCTCCCTGGATCCGGTGTTCGCAGCATACGGCGCCTTTCCGCGGCGCTACTACAAGGACGACAGCGGCCAAATCTACTACGGCTCCATCCAGCCGGAGATGAAAAACGCCTTGTCCAAGGTGGCGGAACAGGTCCGCGCCGGCAACATCAACCCGAACACCACCGGTGCCAATGAAATCGCCGCCGGTAAATGCGGCATGCTGTTCGGCACCTGGTGGGAGCCCCAGGGCTGGCTCAAGACCAGCCGGGAAAAGGACGGCAACGCCGAATGGATCGCCGTCAATGCGCCGCTCAACAGCGACGGGAAATATGTCATCAACGACGCGGCTCCCACCCTGGAGCAGTCGGGATATGTGGTGGTGCGCAAGGGCTTTGCCAATCCTGAGGCGGCGGTCAAGCTGGTGAACCTATATTACGACGGCCTGTACGGCAACGACGACGAGTCCTGGCCCTGGGAGCTGTATACCGGGACCACCGAGCCCATCCCTTCCTTTTCCAGCGCCCCTCTGGGCATTCAGCTGGGAACCCGGGATGTGGTGTATGAGAACTACGTGAAGTACAAGGAGTGGGTGGATTCCGACGATCACAGCGGCCTGTCCGAGGCGGAACGCAAATCCGTGGACGCCATCCTCCGCTGGCAGGACGACCCGGCCTCCGTCAGTGTGGACGAATGGGCCGACGCGGTCAGCAAATTCGAGGGCAGCCGCCTGATGAAGGCGCCCGAGGTGACATACAAAGTTCCCGCCGTCTTCTATTTACCAAGCGAATTTGCGCAGACGATTAAGAGCCTGCGGGACTACGAGGACAATGTCTTTTTCAGCATCATCGCCGAGGAGGGGATCTCCATCGACTCCTTTGACGAATACGTGACCCAGTGGAAATCCATCGGCGGCGATCAAATCCTGGACTACCTGAATGAAAACGCGTAGGAAAACAAACCGGATATCGACTGAAGGAGGACAAATCATGAAAAGGCTCATCGCATCGTTCCTGACGCTGTCCCTGCTCGTCCTGTCCATCCCGGCGGGCGCCGCGGCCAAAGAGGCCGCCCCCGTCAACCTGGCCGCCGGGGTTTCGCCCGAGATTGCCATCGGCGGCACGATCCTCACCGACGCGAACGCTCCCGAGCTGCTGGCACTGGGCGGGAACTACGACAATTTCGTCACCAGCCCCGCGGCCCTCACCGACGGGGCGGTGCCTGAAAACACCTGGATCAAGGGGCAGGCCTGGTTCTACGGCGATCCCAACAACGCGGCGGAAATCGCCTGCGACGTGGTCATCACCCTGGATTTGGGCGTCTCCGCGGCCATCTCCGGCTATTCCCTGTACAGCGGCAACGCCGCCGAGCAATGGGAAATCGACAACAGCACCGGCAGCGCCGGCAAATACAAGTCCAAGGCCGTCCATGACTGGAAGGTGGAGGTCAGCGCCGACAAGACCCAGTGGGCCGCCGCCGACACGGTGACGGGCAACACCACCCTGGTGCTGGATAAGACCATCCCTTCCGCCACTGCGCGGTATATCCGCTTCAGCATCACCAAATGGTCTAAAAAAGAGGCGGCGGACGTCGCCATGTGGGACATCATGGGCTTGAGCGAAATCAAGGTGATGGGCGTCAAGGGCTTCACCGTGCCCGCTCCCGGCGACGTGACTCCTCCCGCGGCGGACGCATACAACCTGCTGGCGGGCCGGATACCCGACTGCTTCATCGACGGCGTGAAG
>CAKTXU010000003.1 GCA_934630995.1 uncultured Eubacteriales bacterium | reverse complement strand
CTTTCCTGCTTAGGCGTCAAGGTGGATGCCCAAGCAAACACCGTACGCGGTCAGGAGAAGGAAATTACCGTCCCTGATTCGGCAGTGCGCGCGTTTGTCATTCCGACCAATGAGGAATTGGTCATTGCCAGGGATACGATGGCACTGATAAAGGGCTAAACGGGTATGAAAATTCCCCGGAACAACGTTCCGGGGAATTTTCAGCGTTCATACGGTGTAACGGCCCATTTCATACAACCGTCCCGCTTTTCTTCAAATACACGGTAGCCCTCCTGAATCCGGTTGAGAGGTCCCTGGTGGGTGAGCAGAAAAGAGGCATCTAGCCGTCCGGCAGCGATGAGCTTCATCAGGCGGTCGCAGTGAACCGCATCCACACCGCCTGTTTTGAAAGTCAGATTCTTTCCGTACATGCTCGGCAGAGGAAGGATCTGCTCCTGCTCGTACATGGCCACCAGTGCCACTACCGCATTAGGACGGGCGATCCTCCAAGCAATTTCCAGCGTATCCGCACCACCGGCAGCTTCTATGACAGCGTCGGCGCCCCGTCCGCCGGTCAGGGCGCGGACCGTATCCTCCAGGCCGTGAGAGGGGAGGAGCGCGTCGTCGCAGATACCCCGCCGTTTGGCCAGACTGAGCCGGTAGGAGTCCGGTTCCACACAAAGGATACGGGACGCGCCGAACAGTCGCGCGCATAGCATGGCGCAGACGCCCACCGGCCCTGCTCCCAGCACCGCCACCGTATCCCCCGGACGGATTTCGCACAGACCGGCACCAAAGTATCCGCTGGACAGGATATCCCCCAGCAGCAGCGCCTGACGGTCGGTAACACCTTCGGGAATCCGGGTCAGCCCCATATCCGCAGTTGGCTGCCACCCGATCCCCCGGCCGCAGGGTCCGCACCCCCGGTCCGACCCTGACCACCTCGCCCACGAATTCATGTCCGAGTACGGTATCCGGCCGGGCGCGGGGCACCGCGCCGCGGAGTATATGCAAATCGCTGGTGCAAATGGTGGACAGGGTGACCAGGACGACCGCGTCCCGATCGTCCTGAAGCACGGGAACCGGCCGTTTCTCCAGCCGCAGCTCTCCCCGGCCCTTATAGACCAAAGCCATCATGGAATCTGTCATGGCAAGCGCCTCCTTTACCCGCATCATACCACCGACTGCGTGAAAAGAAAAGGGGAACGAAAAAAGTCGGATGAAAATGCAAAAAAAGGGTTGCATTTTCATGAAGTCTTCGTTATAATAATAAAGCGCTCTGAAATGAGCGGCAAAATTCCATATCGCGGGGTGGAGCAGTCCGGTAGCTCGTCGGGCTCATAACCCGAAGGTCGTCAGTTCAAATCTGGCCCCCGCAACCATGGAAGCGGATGATTCTGTTGCAGGATCATCCGTTTTTTCTTTTATAATTCAGAATTACGGGGTGGAGCAGTCCGGTTTTCTGCTGAGCTTATTATCCAGCAATCACAGGCTCAAATCAATCCGTTTGCTGGCATTTTCTGTTTTTCTACACTTGAAAAAGGGTGTGTGCGACTTTACCTTTTGCAAGGATTCTTGATGGATTATGCAATTTCTTACGACCTCCTTTTTTGATCACTCGAGCTTCTTCTGGATTTTGACCGCTATTCTGACCGCTATTGCTGAAATACATTGCCATACACCTCCTCCGCGCTATCCGCCTCATACGGAAAATTCCTCATAATGCCATACGTCTGTTGAACTTTTCCATATTCCGTTTCTTTGTTTCATCCAGGGAATGACCGTACATATTTTCCGTTGTGGATTTCTGCGCGTGTCCTAAAATTTCAGCCAAGGTCGGAATATCGAATTGTAACTCAAATGCTCTGGTAGCAAATGTGTGGCGCAGCGTATGGAATTACTGGTAGTTGACACCCGCCCGTTGCAGAACATCTTTATAGAGTTTCGCATATCCTCTTGGCTCAAATGGGTTCCCGCTGGGCTGAAGGAAAACAAAACCGTCTGACTTATAAAGCCCTTGTTGCTTTTGCTGTATTTCAATGCCGTGGAAAGCAGCAATGGCCTGATCGGACATATGAATTCGTCTTTTACCGCTTTCGGTTTTAGGCGGTCCTAAATAAAGCGCTGTAGATGCGTCCGGTTTCGCTCCAATAATCGGGATCTGTGTGTATTCGGAATGGTTTTTCACCCACTTTTTAGATAAACGTTCAAGAATAAACGAAATGTCGAAAAAATCTCTGTCAGGGCTGAAATCCAACCAGGAGAGTG
Organism: uncultured Eubacteriales bacterium; assembly: GCA_934630995.1. Taxonomy (GTDB): domain Bacteria; phylum Bacillota; class Clostridia; order Oscillospirales; family Acutalibacteraceae; genus CAKTXU01. The sequence continues at coordinate 15,423 of CAKTXU010000003.1, read as the reverse complement.
CGCATAACTCGCCAATCCGCAACCCTGTGTACAAGTCGATCAGAACCAGCAGAGCATTTTTATCTTCATGTTGTAATGCGGCCAACTCAATGTTATACTGATCTCTTTTTGTATACACCTGAATTTTGGCTTGAGGAACCTTTGGCGTCTTCAACCCAGCTATCGGATTGTGTGATAACCAGTGCAGATTATTAATGGCGAATTCCAGTGCCTCAGATAGCATATTCCTTATGTTTCGCAGTGTTTTAGGGCCTAAGCCACCGGGTTTATTATCCAGCCGCCCAGTGATTTCTTTTTTCTTGAAAAAGGCAACAAAATCATCTAAAGCGAGCTTTTTCAAGGGGATGCTTCCGAGACGGGAGTTAAAAAGATGTCCTTCGATATAGGTATCGTAGTTAACATGGGTGGACGGCCTTATTTCTTGATAATCATAATGCCATTTATGCAGGTAGCTATATAAGGGCATTTGACTTCCATCGACATAAGTACCCAAATAGATTTTCCCGAGGATAACCTTTAGTTCACCCATGCAGTTTTCTTCTGTTTCGCCGTAACAGCTCTTCCGCTCTCCATTTAAGTAATACTGACCTTCCCAGCGCCCGTCGCTTCGTAGGCGAACATGGCCGGAGCCGTTGCGCGCCCGTTTCCTTTTGTCGTCTTGAGGCACCTTTTTCATGTCTCTTGGTTTGCTCATTGTTCAACAATCCTTTCGTTTTTGACTGTTGAAGCAATTTGACATCTTAATAAGCAGATATGCACTTTTCAAGGTGCGATTTTCCTATCCGCTTATCAGCATAATATGAAATACTTTAATCTGTCAAATTTCGTTTGCTTCTTTTTTTCGATAGTGACAGTTGGAAAAATACCATTGCAGGAACAGCGGTCTGGGCACGGTGAGCTTGGATATGCCAGTTCTGACGTAAGGGAAACCCGGCTGCTGTGTAATCTTCCGAGTGGTGGATTCACAGAAGCCCAGGAACTCGATCAGCTCCTCCAGCTGCAGATTGTTGGGCATAGCATTGATTTTCTCGGCCATATCGGAGTCTGAACTGATGATCGTTTTGATATCGTCAATGTTCTCCATGTTTGTCAGCTCCTTGAAGCAAAATGACTTCCGGTTGGGAATATCGTTTTGAGTTTTTTCGGTCCCACCCATAGGGGATATGCCGCAGCGGCCGACAGTTCCTCATAACTTTGTGCACCGGATGCACAAAGTTATGAGGAAGAACCGCTTCATAACAAAATCGTTACGGCCGTCCACAGACGGCGCCGCCAAGCTCCAGCGGCAAGTGTCTTGCCGGATCGTCGCGCCGCTGCTCTGTCATACAGCGGATTTTATCGCTTTTTGCGCGCTCCCCGGATCGTTCCGCGGCATATTACCATGATGCCTTGAGGCATATTTGTCAAGGTTCCACAGGGACATCTATCTCACCAGCCTCGCTTCCCTTATGAAGTGGGCGACGGCACGATTAGGACTAAAATACATTCTCCGTTCAGATAACAGATGAGCTTCCTGCGCAGAGGGATTAGACTTCGCACAAGGGTGATGCGCATTTCCTGCCGTAGATCCTCGTTCAGACGGGTGCCGCAGCAGCAATCATCGTCCGTATACACGGGTTCGACAGCCGCTCTGCGGATGTAGGACTCATAAAAGGAAAGAATTTTGTCCTCCGTTTCCGGAACCGAACGGATCAAATCCAGAACCAGATCGGCCGGTGGTACCGGACAGCCGTGGGAACTTTTACCGATCATCGATGCTCATCCTCCTTTTTATGGCGCGCATAGCGTTCTTCTTATGCTTTTCCACCATGCCAATGCTGACACCGAGTTCAAGGGCAATCTGCTTCATAGGGATATTGAGAACAACATTCTTCAGCAGAACCAGCCTTTGCGTTTCCGTCAAACTTCGCAGGGCCTCGGCCAGCTCCGGGTTCAGGACTGGTATGTTGATCCCCTGCACGTCGATCATCTGACAGAGCACCTGCTCAAGCCCGGGGTCGTCATAGCGCAGGTCATCGGCATACTTGTCCAGTTCGACAAAGACAATGCCGTATTCGCGGGCACGCTTTATTTTTCGGTAATAGCGGCGTTTGGTGTTGCTGATAACGGTTTTCAAATACCTGTCAACATAGTCGAGCAATTCCACGGAGATGTCTTCGAGCGAAAAATCCGTTTTCATATGCCCTCACCTTGCCCTTTCACTAAAGCCACAAGGCATGGAGCACGACGGATTTATACCTCTCAGGAAAAATTTTTATATCATCATTTGCTATTCCCTCCCTCAAAAACAAAAAAAGACCAAGCCGGGCGCGGATGATCGCACTCGACTTGGCAAATATTTCCTATAATTTGATATGTGTATGTAAATAAGAAGGCAAAAATCGGTTTTATCCGGATAAAGCTTTTTTTAACGACAGCAAAGGTACACGCATGACGAACATTCTCCCTCCGTTATAGCAAAACCCCGGCTGCCCAGGATCTCCCGATACTCCCCGTGAAGTTTCTGTAAAGCCCGATGTACCTGACGGTTCAGTTCGCTGCGCAATACCTGCCGCTCCAGGTTTTCCCTGTCCGGCATCTGGTTTTCCAGTTCCTCCACCGGAACCTGGGGATATCGGGCCTATCGGCGCAGATGATCCACGGCATTGTTTCGCCCAATTTTATAAAGCCAAGTCTTAAAGGAACACCGGCCTTTGTACCGACTTTTCCCGGACATCAACTCAAAAAAGGTTTCGTCCGCCAGATCTTCGGCCACCGCAAGGTTGTTCACAAAACCGTTGATAAAAAGGATCAGGCCATCACTGTACAGTTCCACAAGTTCTTCAAGGGCGTTGACATTTCCTGCAGGGAAACGGTGGTAGCTACTGGCACCGTTATCCATGACTTTTCTCCTTTCCTCTTTGTCCCCTCCACTTATTAGGCGAATGAAATCGAAAAAACTCTCAATTAATTTTATCCGCCTTATTTTATAGTATAAACAGCCGTTCCCGATATGGCAAATTTTAGAGCGTAGTTTTTGCCATATTTATGTAATCAGTTTGATTTAATCCCTCATTTAGCACAAATAATTTGAGATGTAGAATGTATGAGGGTGAATTCTGTATGAAAATAAAAGAAAATGTGTTTGATTTTTCAGAATTAGGACGTGCGATTAAGCAGGCACGGCTGGATCGAGGCTGGACGCGGGAAAGAGTAGGTGCAGAACTGAATATTGCGCCGCGGTATTTGGTAGCGATTGAAAATGACGGTCAGCATCCCAGCCTGCAAGTCCTGTACGACCTGGTGAATCTGTTTGAATTGTCGGTCGATCAATATTTCCATCCCGACAGAAAACCAGAAAAAAGCACCCAACGCCGACAACTGGAGGCGCTGCTGGATGAACTGGACGACCCGGATCTAATGGTTGTTTCCGGAACGGTTAAAGGTATACTGGAAGCCAGGGACGCTTTCCGGAAAAAGATTGTGAATTAGAATATCTTGCAGGATGTATTGACAGTAAACTCTATATATAGTATAGTATATTTGTTTTTAGGTTTGAGAAAATAACCCCTTAGCGGGTTTTGGTTTGAGTTAAAAGGTCGGATGATCCCTTCCGGGGGATACTCCGGCCTTTTTTCTTTCCCGCCGGCTTTGGCCGGGAAAATCAGTCAAGAAAATCCAAGCGACCGCAAAAGGCCGCGTCAACTTCCCATAAGTTCGGGGAGTGGCGCGGCCTTTTCGTTTTATATATACCTATATTAAACGGAAGGGACTGATGCAAGCGTGCCAACCCCATCTCTGATTCGTGTGCGCTGCCTGGACGCAGAAAGGGCCGTGGGCCTTGTCAATTATGCGGACATGTTGGTATACGATCAGGAGAAAAACGTGGTCGCCGTGCGGATAGGCGGATATCCGGAAACGGTGCAGGCCATGAGCGACGCCATCCTCGGCGGCTGTGAACTGGAGCTGACCGGCTCCAAAAGCTCCCTGTGCTTAAGCAGCAAAGGGAGGCGGAACTATGCGAGACGGATCTCCCACGACGGCGTGTACGCCGAGGGAATCCACTGGCTTCAGGACGATTCTCTGCAATCCCTGGCCGTCGGACAGGATGACGACGACCCCAAAAGCGAAAAGGAAACGGTCAGTCTGAAACGGAACCTGTATATCTTCTGTACCAGCAGCGACGAGCTGTTTGACGAGCTGGATCGCAAGCTTTCCGTTCCCCTTTTGCCTGAGTTCCGGGGATATTTCCTATCGGAAGTGAAAAAGCGCGGTTTGCTGAACCGCCTGAAGGTGTACTGTCCGGGCCAAAAATTCCAGTGCTGGCATATGAGAGTATCGGAAGATGAAAGCGAAATCGCCCAGGTACTGGAAGACGGCCTGAAGGACGGCAGCATCGCCATTCCGGGGAGTTCCCCCGGCCAAGAGGATGTATTCCGGTATATCGCATCCTTTACCGCCTACCTGCGGGAGTTCGGTGACAAGATCGCCGGGCGGATCAAGGACTGCTTCCCTCCCCGGTTCAATCCGGCCGAGGAAGCGGTGTCATCGCCGGTGCAGGAGGTCAATCGGTATGTCATCGCACACGCCGGATATTCTCTGTTCGACGCACAGCTCGGTGCGGCGGAGGCCCTCAAGCGTCAGCTGGAAACCGACAGGCTGGCGCTTTTAGTGGCCGAATGCGGCACCGGCAAAAGTAAGATCGGTGCCGCCGCCCTGTATGCCTACCAGCACGGCAGAGCGGACAGACGCACCGCTCGGAAAGCCTTCAACGTCGTGGTCTGTCCATCCCATCTGACCAGAAAATGGGTACGAGAGCTGCACGAAACCATCCCGAACTGCCTTGCCCAATATGTAACCAGCATCCGGGACATCGACCTGCTGTATGACCGATACCAAGGGGAAAACAAAACGGTGTTCTGCATCCTTTCCAAAGAAACCGCCCGCAACGGGTATATGCGTCGTCCGGCCGTAGCATGGAACCGGCGGATGAGAGGTTTTACCTGCCCGGACTGCGGCAGGGTGCAGGAGATGCGCGATCCCGACACTTCCGCTTGGGTAAAGGCGGACGCCCTGTTTTTTCAGCAGGAGAATTCCCGCAATCACCGCTGCCGTTTCTGCGGCGCTTCCCTCTGGACAGTCCAGAATCCCGATGACCTGACGCCAAAGCGAACCCAGTGGGTGCGCATCGGCGGTTATGGCTACGTTCATCGCTTGTTTGCGTATCAGGCGGCCAAAACCTGCAAAAAGATGTTCAGTGGGAAGATCTCGGAAGTGTTGGAGAATCCGGACGGTCTTTTTCCCGCAGCCGGCGCCTACCGGCGGTATCCGCTGTCCGCCTATCTCAAGAAAAAGGTAAAACGGATCGACGCGCTCATCGTGGATGAGCTGCACCAGTACAGCGGCGAAAGCGCCCAGGGACAGGCCATGGCGGAACTGGCCGGGATCGCCGGTAAAGTGCTAGGCATGACCGCCACCCTCGTCAACGGGTACGCCAAGGGGATCTTCTATTTGCTCTTTCGCTTAAAAGCACATCTGATGCTGCTGGACAACCAGGCGTACAAACGGCCGCGGGATTTTTGTTTGCAGTACGGGGTGCTGGAGGAGCTATACGAAGAAGAGACTACCCAATACAACAGCACATCCAAATCCAAAAAGCACAAGGTGCGGGAACGGTTTCTGCCGGGGGTTTCGCCAATTGTATATTCCCGGTTCCTACTGGAAAACGCGGTGTTCCTGTCGCTGAACGACATGGGAAAGGAACTGCCCGACTATGAGGAAATCCCCATCCCCTGCGCCATGCTGCCGGAAGTCCAAAAGGAATACGACGCTCTGCAAAACAACTTCCGGCATCTGATGAGGAAGGCGCCGCGGATCGGCAAACGGGTGATGTCCGCGTATCTGAACCTGCTGTCCGCTTATCCCGACCAGCCCTACGGCCATGAGCCGATCCGCAACCCTTTTGTGGAGGAGGAAGGCATGAATGTGCTCTCGGCTCCCAAAGACATCGGCAGCGCGGATGACTTACAGCCCAAGGACGAGGTTTTGCTCGACCTGATCGACCGAAAGGTTCAGGCTGGCGAGCGTGTCATCGTCTACACCGCATGGGTACGGCTGGACACACAGGAGCGGCTCCATAAGCTGCTGACAGAAAAAGGCGTCAAAGCCGCCATTCTGGATCAGAAAGTGCCGACTGTGCAGCGGGAAGAATGGGTGGACAAGCGTGTGCGCGAAGAGGTAAAGGTGCTAATCACCAATTCTGCCCTTGTGGAAACGGGACTCGATTTGAACGCTTTTACCACCCTGATATTCTACAACATCGCCTTCAACCTCTATGTGTTCCGGCAGGCGTCCCGCCGAAGCTGGCGGATCAACCAGACAGCGCCCAAGGTGGAGATCTATATGCTCTACTATGCCGACACCATGCAGCACAAGGCGCTCCGCCTGATGGCGTCCAAACTGTCGGCGGCCACCGTTATCGAGGGACAGATTACGGACGAGGGACTGGCGGCCATGTCCGACTGCCAGGATCTCACCACCCAACTTGCCAAGGAACTGATGCGCGGCCTGAAGGACGACGTGGAGGATCTGGCGGCGAGCTTCAAGAAAATGGCGATCATCGGGAACCGTCCGAAACCGGCCGTAGCCGAAAAACCGTCTGCTCCGGCAGAACCAGAGAAACAGTTGCTGCCAGTACAGCAGCCAATTTTGCTTCCTGTACCGCCCTGTTCAGAAACAAAACACGCCGGAGCGAAAGACACAGGCCAGGTCAGTATTTTTGACCTGCTGGCTTCATGAAACGCAGAATTTTTAAATCAACCATACGAGGAGGTCAACTATGATTAAGAAACAACTTGGCGAGACATTCCAGTGCGAAAATATCCTGTACAGCATCGGGGACTGGATGCAATGCTCCGAAGGTTCGGACTATGCCGGATTGTCCGGAGTCATTGTGGAAATCCGGGACGGAGAGGATCGGGAAACCGACAACCCAGCGCCGGACATATACTGCCGTTTACAAATGCCAAGAGATGCCGGGCTCGTGCAAAGGCTGGAAGCAAGATTTTCCGACTTATACGGGAAAACGGTAAAAATCACAGAGATTCCGCTGGATCGCGTTATCCTGCAGCCCGATGAACTGAAAGACATCAGCGGCGAGCCGGACTGTTATTCCCCGGAAACAGATGATCCTCATCCTTTGTGCGTGGGAAACGGCGGACTCCTGTGTGAACAATGCTGCCTGTACAAAGATCTGGATTACAACCGTTATGAATGAGGGGGCTTCATATGCAATTCACAGCCAACCGTCTTCTACTGCTGGAAGCTGTAAAAACGGTTCTGAAGGTCGTCCGGCCCAACAGGGATATCCCGGAAATTGCCGGGGTTCTCATCGAAGCGGATGCATCCGCCGGTCTGTTGACCGTTACAGGCACCGACATCCGCACTCATATTCAGCGGCGGATTCGGAAGGAACAGGTAGAGGAAAGCGGCAGCATCATCCTTACGCCGCTAATCGCCAAAGTTCTGGACAATCTCGCCGGGAATACGGTATCGTTTCACAGCGACAAAGGGGCCGTGCTGATCCATTCCGAAAGCGCTTCTTTTTCACTCCCGTTTCTGCAAGCTAAAGCGTTCCCACGGCTGCAAATCCCCTTCCCGGAGGATACCATCCGGGTGCAGGGGCTCAACGACCTTTTCCACAAAACCATGTTTGCCGCCGACGGTAAAACAACCGATCCGGCCAAAGTATCCCTGCAATATGTGCGGCTCTCTTTCGCGGACGGCCTGACGACGGCGGAGGCCACCAATGGCCTGTCGGTCGCATTAGCCACTTCTCCGCACTGTGCGGACGGCAATCTGGAATTGCTTCTCCACGAAAAGGCCGTTCGGATCTTATCCTCCATCGTCAACTCTTCTGATGAGCTGTTTGTGGGGATTTCCGGCAAGTATGCGGTATTCATGAAGGAGAATCTGTTTTTCTCCAGCATGATGTTCGCTGGGAAATACCTGGCGGGCAGCCGGATACTGGAGCGTGTTCAGCCGGCTTATCAGGCGATGACCGACGCCGGGAGCCTAACGGATCAGATACAAAACGTATCGGCTTTGTTTTTGGAAGGCGATGATCCTTGTGTCGATCTGTACATCGAGTCCGACAATATTACTTTGCGTGCTGAAACTGCAAGCGGCCATTCCTCTTCCGCTATCAAAGCGGCGGATACGACTCCCACGCCGAAAGACGGATTCCATTTCGACTGTCGGCTGCTGCTGAGTTGTCTGCGGAACACATCCGGCCCCTTGCGCCTTTTGCTCGACGAAAACGGGCTTCTAATCCTGGAGGCCAACCAATGCCGTTATTTCGTATGCCCCCGCGGACCTGTCAGAATTGTGAAAAAGGAGGTTGAGAAAGCAGCAAAGACGCCGAGAGCAAAGAAATCGAAAAACAAAACCCAAACCACCACTAAAGCGGCATAAGGAGGCCAACTATATGCAGTTCGAACTTGGACGGCTGACAGCGACATATGGGATATCGGCAGCAATGGAAGATGACACAGCATTCCAGCGCTTCGTAGCGACCTCGCTCAATCGGTATCAGCCGTGCGACTGGGGCGAACTCTCCGCAAGGGATTGTGAAGCCAACAATGCGGCTGTAGCCAATGGTGAGAACAGGATCTTTGCCGCATATGTCAGCAAAGAATTGCAAAAGAAAATCTGGATTATAACAGAGGCCGACAGAAGCTATACCACCGTGATGTTGCCACAGGAATATTAAATCCAAATTCTATGAGGTGAAGTTATGCTCAACGGCAAGATGAACGCCCTGATTGAAGAGGTGTGCGGTGAACTGGCCGAACGTGAAGAGCTGGTACATACCATCGCCCTGACCCTGCTCACCGGGAAGAACCTGTTTGTACTCGGCGAACCCGGCCAGGCAAAATCCCAGGCCATCGACCTGTTCCGCTCCCATATCACGGGCGCCAAGCAATTTGACATCCTCATGAGCAAGGGGACGGATCAGGAGCAGCTTTTCGGGAGATTGGATTTAGCCAGCATCATCCCGGGCCATGTTTCCCACGCCGTCCTCAACAACGATCCCCGCTATGCACAGCTGCGCAAGCGGCTGGCCGAGCTGATGAGCAGCGCCCAGGACGACCGTGGATTTGCCGAGATAGGCGAGCTGCACGGCCGGATGAACCGCTATAAAGCGGCGCTGGCGTTACAGCACGAGGGCATGCCGGAAATGGTGACTGCAAACAAGATACCGGAAAGCCACGTCTGTTTTCTCGACGAAATCTTCAGTGCGCCCGTAATGGTGAGACAATAAATCTGCTTTGGCAAGCAGTAGGCAAGATGCCTTTGCCTATCATCAGCCGACTTACCTTGAGGGGAAACTCATATGGGGAACATAGCATGTCGGAAAAACCATAAGTTGACCAGTCACCCGGTCACGACTGAATGGTTGGATGAAACGGTGGATATGAGGATGAAATCCTGATTGATTGAACGACAGTCCAAGCAGTCCCACTCGTGTCTATAGCGGAAGGTGACTATAGCCGCTATACCGCAAAAGGTACTTTTCACTTGAAGAGAAGAGTACCCAAGGTTTGTTTTGCGGTGCGCCGCCATCGGCGGAAAAGGACGGAAATCGCATCCGACAATCCACCATGCCAAGTTATTGCCTTACTAAACGGGGATTGCCTAACCCGGAACGCCCGTAAGGGCTATGTGCTTAGGCACTGAATATCCGGTATGGCAACGGAGCCTCCATAGTAGTCTGAGGACGGGAAAGCCGTCCACATGGCGAAGGGAGGCAGCTTACAACCTCAGTCAAATATTGAGAAGGTGTGTGAGACACTATGAGAAATCCAGTAAATGTGCTGAACAGTCTATCCATGCACAGTAAAGAACTTTCCTATCAGTATGAGCGCATTTATCGACTGCTCTATAATCCTGAAATGTACTATGTAGCCTATCAGAAAATCTATACCAAGCAGGGTAACATGACAAAAGGGGCGGATAACCGTACTATTGACGGAATGTCCCTGAAGCGTATCGATAATCTAATTGCCAGCTTGAAATCTGAAAGTTATCACCCGGCTCCGGCCCGCAGAAAATACATTCCTAAAAAGAATGGGAAAAAGCGGCCTTTAGGCATTCCATCATTCGATGACAAACTTCTGCAAGAGGTTATCCGGATGATATTGGAAAGCATATACGAAGGCCATTTTGAAGAAACTTCTCACGGGTTTAGGCCAAACCGAAGCTGTCATACAGCCCTTGCCTGCATACAAAAATACTACACTGGATGCAAATGGTTTATCGAGGGAGACATCGAAGCATTTTTTGATATGATTAACCACGATGTACTTATAAACATTCTGGCTGAGCGTATTAATGATGCCCGTTTTCTAAGATTGATCCGGAAGTTCCTAAATGCAGGATATATGGAAGAATGGCAGTTCCACAAGACTTACAGCGGTACGCCACAAGGGGGGATCATCAGCCCCATCTTAGCAAATGTCTATCTTGATAAGCTGGATAAGTACATGAAGGAATATGCCGAGAAATTTAGTATCGGTGTGCGCAGAGCTCATAACCCTAAATACACAGAGACACAACATACGCTCAGAAAATGGGAATATCGCCTCAAAAGGGCTGACACAACAGAAAAACGACAGGAAATCCTTAACCATATAAAGGAAATCGAACAGCAACGACGTACCATTCATAGTAAAGTAGATATGGATGAAAACTTCAAGCGTCTTCGCTATGAACGCTATGCTGACGACTTCCTGATCGGTGTCATTGGAAGTAAAGAGGATTGCAGGAAAATCAAACAAGACCTCAAAAACTTCCTATCAGATAAACTGAGGTTAAACCTTTCGGATGAAAAGACTTTAATTACCCATGCAGCCTCCCCCGCACATTTTCTTGGGTATGAAATCTCAGTCAGATACTCGCAGTTACCCATGCCCGGAAGGAATCATGCCCCAACCCGCTATAACAACGGCAAAATCGTTCTCAAAATCCCGACAGAAAAAATCAGAGATAAACTGCTGGAATATGATGCGATGAAAATTGTCGTTCACAATGGGAAAGAGGTATGGAAACCGCAGGCAAGAGCATATCTGAGAAACAATGACGATTTGGAAATCCTATCACGCTACAATGCGGAAATCAGAGGCTTCTACAATTACTACGCACTTGCTCTTAATAGCGGTATCATTAACAACCTCAAATACGTGATGCAGTACAGTATGCTCAAAACCTTTGCAACGAAATATCGAACTTCTAAAAGCGCAATTATTAAACGCATGAGAATTGACAAGGGTCTGGGAGTAAGATATACGGACAGCAGAGGACGAGAGCATATCACCTTGTTTTACAATGAGGGATTCAAGCGAAAAAAGATTATTGCTGAAGATTGCGACTTGATTCCCCAAACAATCGTGTATAGTGGACGAGCCAGTCTTATAGAACGGCTCAAAGCTGTAAAATGCGAACTTTGTGGAAAGGAAAACACACCTATACAAATGCATCACGTGCGCAAACTCAAAAACTTAAAGGGCAAAGAACCGTGGGAACAGTTTATGATTTCCCGTAAGCGCAAAACTCTTGCTGTGTGTGAAGAATGCCATCGCAAAATCCACGGCAACAAAATGGACTGATTGTAAGTGGAGAGCCGGATACATCGAGAGGTGTAAGTCCGGTTCGGGGGCGAGCGCCCGGAAACCTGCCATAGTAATATGGTAAGGCGCTGGACGCTTAGCCTACAGGCCAACGACGGAGTGCTCAACAGCCTGCTGAAAGCCCTGAACGAGCACACCTATACCAACGAAGGCATTTCCGTGTCTATTCCCGTCATCAGCTTTTTCGCCGCATCCAACGAAATCCCCAACTTCCACACCCCGGAGGAAAAATCGCTGCGGGCGCTGTACGACCGCTTTGATTTCAAGGTGAACACCCGGTATGTTGAGGACAAGGCCAACCGCATGAGGATCCTTGCCATGAAACAGGATCCGGCAAATTTCGTGCCGGACGGTTTGCAACGGATCTCCGAAAAGGAAATATCGTTGGATGAATTATACCAAATGCAGAAAGAGGTCAGGTCGGTGAAAATCCCAGGCAGCATCAACGAACTCGCCGACAATATCCTGTGTGAACTGCGCCGTAAGGGAATCTCCGTTACGGATCGCAAATACTTCAACTTTAGCCTTGTCGTGCAGGCAGAAGCCTGGCTGGCTGGCCAGGATACCGCCCGGCCGCAGGATATGAAAGCCCTCGTCAACTACCTGTGGGATAAGCCGGAAGACCGGGAGATTGTTCAGGAGACGATCATCCGCCTGACCGAAAACCCGCTGGGAGTCAAGCTGGTCGAGCTGCTGGCACGAGCCTACCAGTATCAGGACGAATTTGACAGCGCCGACAATTTTGGCTTGGCCTTAATCGCCCTGCGCAATGGCCTGCTGGCGGTTTACAACGAGGCCGAGCAGATGAAGTCCGGTCTGGCTGAAGCTGATCCCGCCCATTCCGCTGTAGAAGGTATGATCGCCACGCTGGAGGGCATCAGCCGCGAAGCCCACGCCAAGACCGCCTTTACCTATCTGCCGCTGCCGGAGCTGAAAGCCTACAAGCAGATGAGCGCCTGACTTTTAGAAATCCAAAATATGAACGAAAGAGGTAAAAAGCTATGCTGAACAGAATTACCATGACCGGAAGAATGACCCGCGATCCTGAACTGCGTACTACCCAGAGCAACATATCCGTCACCAGCTTCTCCATCGCCAATCAGCGCAACTACAAAAACGGAAACGGAGAACGGGATACCGATTTTTTTGACGTAGTGGCCTGGCGAGCCACGGCGGAATTTGTCACCAAATACTTTGTGAAAGGCTCCCTTGTCACGGTGGACGGGCGGCTGGAAACCCGGAAATTCACAGACAAGGAAGGCAACAAGCGCACAGTGGTGGAAATCATCGCGGATAACGTGTTTTTTGGCGACAGCAAGAATGAGCAGCAGAAAACCGTCTCGGATCCTGCTGAAGCGTCCGCACCGGGCTTTGAACCGGATTTTTCGACGCCTGCGGTTGGCGGGGCTAACGAATTTGAGGAGATCATCGACGACAGCGATTTTGACGGGTTCCCGCCTTTCCCTGGCTGACGAATGACCGCGGTTCCCGGACAGGTACGCCCTGTCCGGGAAGACCGCCCCTTTATCAACATGGTATCGACCGACTGTATGGAGGAATACCTCATGAGAGATTTTTTTCGTTCTCCCGCCCATTTGGACAAGGCAGCGGACTGGCTGACGGAACACCGGCTGAACCAGCGGGAACCCGTCACCGGCCGTCTGCTGGAATCCACCCGCCTGTCCGATTTGATTTACCGGGGCTTTGCTGCCGAGGATGAAGACGCGCCGGAAGAACTGGCCGGGGAAACCGGTCCGCATTTTGAAACGCTTTGCCCGGATTTGTTCACGGCGCTGTATTCCCCTGTCCTGCGGCGGCGGGACGAGGACGCGGTTTTCCAGCGGGAACGGCTGTACAACAAGCCGTTCCTGGACAGCGTGCTGCGGGACGGCCGGTATGCGGAGCTAAAATCCCTTTGTGAAAGCAGGGAATATCCCGCGTATACCGCGGCGACCGCCTTCTGCCGCTCCCTGCGGCAATCCATGGCAGAAATCACCCTGGAGATCCCGCAGCTACAATTCCTGCCGGTCATCCACAAGCTTACGGAGCAGGAACAGGCGCTGACGGCGCAGCTCGACCGGCTCCTTTCGTTCACGGCCGGCGGCCCGCCCCTCAAACTTCTCTATCTGTATAACCGAATTTTCCACAAAGCCTCCCAGATCACCAACCTACGCCAAAAGGTACAGGAAGGCGCTGTCCGTTATATCCGGGCAGTAGTGGCGCATATCGGCTCCGCTCTCAATGCGGCGCTGGAAGCGGCACATCAGACCAGCACGATTCTGCAAGCCTGGGGTGACGGCAGCGGAGAGATGAAGAACACACCGGCCAATCGGGAACTCCTGAACTATGTCCGAAACAGTGAAATGCTTCAGAAGATCGCTGCGGATCTCGGTCGGTACCGGGAAATCCTGGCGGCCAAACGCCAAAACAGCTTTGCCTATGGCCGCGGTGAGAAATACGACATCGGGTTCGGCAGCGATATCAACGCCTGTCTTTCCTCGAAGCTGGCGCTGCTGGGTGCCCCGGAAACGGAAGTGCTGTTTATGCGCCGGTTCCAACAGAAAAAGCTCATGCAGTACCGGAAACGGGAGGCGCTTACCAAAGGCGAGGGGGACATGATTGTCCTGCTCGACGAAAGCTCCTCCACCCGTCTCATGGCAGGGTGGGCGAAAGCCATCGCTCTGGCTCTGCTGGACGTGGCCGCCAGGGGCAGGCGGAAGTTCGCCCTGGTGCATTTTTCCACTACGACACAGATCGATCTGTTTGAACCGGGGCACTATCAAACGGAGGATATTCTCCGGGCCGCGGAGCATTTCTTCAGCGGCGGCACCAATTTTGAAAGACCGCTGAAGGAAGCGATGCGGTTGCTGCAAAGCGGCTTTGAAAACGCCGACATCACCATCATCACCGACGGGGAATCCGAACTGACGGACGAATTTACCAAAGAGTTCCGGGAAACGCTGCGCCGGCAGCGGGCGGCCATGACCGGTATCCTGCTGGACAAAGACAATGCCTGTGGGAAAACACTGGAACCGTTCTGCGACCGGATATTCCGGACGAAGGAGCTGACGGAGGACGACATCGCCGTGCAGCTTCTGGCTCGCAAAGTGTCTTGACGAACGCTCCCTTGATTCTTTTTGCCAAATTGTATATACTATCGTTAGAAAGGGGGCTGTGCGCCATGTGTACCAAAAACCAACTCAAGGCAATTTTGGATACGGTTGTTGCCACGGCCAGGACAGCTTTGGGTGACCGGCTCCGCGGCGCCTATCTTTACGGCTCCTATGCCCGGGGAGATTACGATGCGGAATCGGACGTGGACATCCTGGTGCTGGCCGACGTGCCGCGGGAAAAGCTGGCGGCGTACAAAAAGCCGTTTCTGAAGTCTACCAGCGATTTGGGATTGGAGTATGATGTCGTCGTCACCGTAACCCTCAAGGATACCGACACCTTTGAAAAGTATCTCGATGCGGTGCCATTCTATCAGAATGTCCGGAAGGAGGGGGTTCCCCTTGCCGTCTGATATGCAAATCGACCTGTCCAAAACGCGGCTGCAAATCGCCAAGGAACGCCTGGCCTTTGCGGAAGAAATCCTGAAGCTGGGCGATTACAAGACGGTGGCGAATCGCTCCTATTATGCGGTGTTTGCCGCTATGCGGGCGGTGCTGGCTTTGCAGGGCTTCGATTCCAAGAAGCATTCCGGGATTATTGCGGAATTCCGCCGGGAATACATCAAATCCGGCCTTCTGCCGAAAGA
>CAKTXU010000002.1 GCA_934630995.1 uncultured Eubacteriales bacterium | reverse complement strand
GGCGATTGTCCGTAACACCCCCAAGGCTGCCTGTGAGCCGCTGGAAAAGCTGCTCAAGTCCGCGGCCGCCAATGCGGAGACCAACTTCAACATGGATAAGAAAAGCCTCTATGTTGCCGAATGCTTTGCGTGCCCCGGTCCGATTCTCAAGCGTATCCGTCCGAGAGCCCAGGGTCGTGCCTACCGCATCGAAAAGAGGACGTCACACATCACCCTGGTTCTCAAGGAACAGGAATAAGCGAGGAGGAGGTAAACTATGGGTCAGAAAGTCAATCCCCACGGCCTGCGGGTCGGCGTTATCAAGGACTGGGATTCCCGCTGGTTTGTCAAGGACAACGAGTTCGGTGACACCATCGTGTCCGATTATAATCTCCGGAAATATCTGAAGAAGACGCTGTATGCCGCCGGCATTGCGAAAATTGAAATTGAGCGCGACGCGTCCCGCGTGCGCGTGCATATCCACTGCGCGAAACCCGGCATCGTCATCGGCAAGGGCGGCGCGGAAATTGAGAAGCTCCGCCAGACCTGTGAAAAAATGCTGGGCAAGCCCACCCTCGTCAATATCGTCGAGGTTCGTTCTCCCGATGTCAACGCGCAGCTGGTGGCCGAGAACATCGCCCAGCAGCTCGAAAAACGCATTTCCTTCCGCCGCGCTATGAAGCAGGCCATCGGCCGCGCCATGAAGCTGGGCGCCAAGGGTATCAAGACGCAGGTATCCGGCCGTCTGGGCGGCGCTGAAATCGCCCGTACCGAGCAGTATCATGAGGGCACCATTCCGCTGCAGACCCTGCGCGCGGATATCGACTACGGCTTTGCCGAGGCCGCGACCACCTATGGACGGATCGGCGTGAAGGTCTGGATTTACCGCGGCGAGGTTCTGGCCGGCGCCGCCAAGCCCCGCAGGGAAGGAGGCCGCAAGTAATGCTGTTGCCCAAGAGAGTCAAATACCGCCGCGTTCACAGAGGCCGCCTGACCGGCAAGGCCTATCGCGGCAACCAGGTGAATTACGGCGATTACGGCCTGGTGGCTCTGGAGCCCGCCTGGATCTCCTCCAACCAGATTGAGGCGGCCCGTATCGCCATGACCCGCTACATCAAGCGTGGCGGTCAGGTCTGGATTAAGATTTTCCCCGACAAGCCCATCACCGAGAAGCCGGCTGAAACCCGCATGGGCTCCGGTAAAGGCTCCCCCGAGTATTGGGTCGCCGTGGTCAAGCCCGGTCGCGTCATGTTCGAGATCGCCGGCGTGGCTGAGGAGGATGCCCGGGAAGCCATGAGACTCGCAGCGAACAAGCTGCCCATCAAGTGTAAATTTGTCACCAAGGCCGAAACCGCCGCCTGCGGCGAGGGCCAGGGAGAAACGGATGGTGAGCAGGTATGAAGGCCACTGAGAAAGCAAAAATCAGAGAACTCAGCGATACGGAGCTGCAAACCAGGCTGAAGGACCTCAAAGAAGAGCTGTTCAATCTGCGGTTCCAGCATGCGATCAACCAGCTCGACAATCCGATGCGCCTGAAGGCCGTCAAGAAGGAAATCGCCATTGTCAAGACGATCATGCGCGAGAAAGAACTGAAGAACGGCGCCGAGGCGTAACGGAAGGAGGAGTCATTGTGAGCGATCGTAATCTGAGAAAGACGCGGACCGGCCTGGTCGTCAGCGACAAAATGGACAAGACCATCGTCGTGGCCATTGAGGACAATGTCCGGCACCCGCTCTATAAAAAGATCATCAAGCGCACCGTCAGGCTGAAGGCGCACGACGAAAAGAACGAGTGCCGCGTCGGCGACCGCGTGTCGGTCATGGAGACCCGCCCGCTGTCCAAAGACAAGCACTGGCGCCTGGTGGAAATCATCGAAAAGGCGAAATAAATCTGTCGGTAAAAGGAGGAACGACCTGTGGTACAACAGCAAACCTACCTCAAAGTTGCCGACAACACCGGCGCGAAGGAACTCATGTGTATTCGCGTTTTGGGTGGTTCCGGCAGGAAATATGCGAATATCGGCGACGTTGTGGTGGCTTCGGTTAAAAAAGCAGCACCCGGCGGCGTTGTAAAAAAAGGCGATGTCGTGAAAGCCGTCGTGGTGCGTACGGTGAAGGGCGTCCGCCGCGAGGACGGTACCTACATCCGTTTTGACGAGAACGCGGCTGTTATCATCCGCGACGACAAAAACCCGAGAGGTACCCGTATTTTTGGCCCGGTGGCGCGTGAGCTCAGGGAAAAGGATTATCTGAAAATCCTGAGCCTCGCCCCCGAAGTGCTGTAATGGGAGGTGCCGAGAGTGAGTAAGCTTCATGTCAAAAAGGGCGACACCGTCGTGATTATCAGCGGCGATGAGCGCGGCAATAAGGGCAAGATCCTCGACGTCAGCCCTAAGGAGGGCAAGGTCATCGTCGAAGGCCGCAACATGGTCAAGAAGCACCTGAAACCCAAAAAGATGGGCGATCCAGGCGGCATCGTTTCCGCTGAGAGCGCCATGTATGTTTCCAAGGTCATGGTCATTTGCCCCCACTGCAACAAGCCGACCCGCGTCGGCCATAAAAAGTTCGCCGACGGATCCAAATCGCGCATTTGCAAGCGCTGCGGCGAAACGCTGTAAGGAGGTAAGAGAATGGCCAGACTGAAGGACTATTATGTCAAGGATGTCGCTCCCGCGCTGATGAAAAAGTTCGGCTACAAGAGCGTCATGCAAATCCCGAAGCTCGACAAGATTGTCATCAACGTCGGCTGCGGCGAAGCCCGGGATAACGCCAAGGTCATCGACGCCATTGTGGCGGACCTGTCCGCCATCACCGGCCAGCGGCCCATCGTCTGCAAGGCGCGCAAGTCCGTCGCCAACTTCAAGCTCCGTGAGGGCATGAATATCGGCGCCAAGGTGACCCTGCGCGGCGAGCGGATGTACGAGTTTCTGGATCGCCTGTTCAATGTGGCGCTGCCCCGTGTGCGCGACTTCCGCGGTATCAACCCCAACTCGTTTGACGGCCGCGGGAACTACAACATGGGCCTCAAGGAGCAGTTGATTTTCCCGGAAATCGACTATGACAAGATCGATAAGGTGCGCGGTATGGACGTCTGCTTTGTCACCACCGCCAACACCGACGAAGAAGCGCGCGAGCTGCTCACCCTGATGGGCGCTCCGTTCGCGAAATAAGGAGGGGAACGAGAATGGCTAAAACATCCATGAAAATCAAACAGCAGAGGCCGGCTAAGTTCTCCACCCGGGCCTACAACCGCTGCAAAATCTGCGGCCGGCCCCACGCGTATCTGCGCCGGTACGGCATCTGCCGTATCTGCTTCAGGGAACTTGCCTACAAGGGCGAAATCCCCGGCGTCAAGAAAGCCAGTTGGTAATAGCTAAAGGAGGTTGACGGAATGCAAATCACCGATACCATAGCCGACATGCTGACGAGAATCCGCAATGCTAACTCGGCCAAGCACGATTCGGTGGATATCCCCGCTTCCAACATGAAGAAGGCTATTGCCCAGATTCTTGTTGACGAGGGATATGTCAAGAACTATCAGGTTATCGAAGACGGCAAGCAGGGCATTATCCGCATCACGCTGAAGTACCAGGGTCCCTCCAAGACTCCGGTTCTCATGGGTCTGCGGCGTGTTTCCAAGCCCGGCCTGCGTATCTATTCCAGCAGCGAGGACATGCCGAAGGTCCTGAAGGGCATCGGCACCGCCATTGTTTCCACCTCTCAGGGCGTTATGACCGATAAAAAGGCGCGCAAAGAGAATGTGGGCGGCGAAGTCCTGGCGTTCGTATGGTAAGGGGGTAGGGAGAATATGTCGAGAATTGGACGCAAACCGATCCCCGTGCCCGCCGGTGTGGATGTGAAAATCGCCGACGGCGTGGCCACGGTCAAGGGCCCCAAGGGCACGCTGACCCAGGCGCTCCATCCCAATATGGCGGTGGCCATTGAAAACGGTGAAATCCTCGTTACCCGGCCCAACGACGAGAAGGAAAACCGCGCGTTGCACGGGCTTACCCGCGCGCTGCTGAACAACATGGTGGAGGGCGTCACCAAGGGCTTCCAGAAGGAACTGGACGTCAACGGCGTCGGCTACCGTGTGGCCAAGCAGGGGAAAGACTTGGTCATGACCCTGGGCTACAGCCATCAGGTCACCATGAGCGAGATCCCCGGTATCACCATCGAGGTGCCGTCTCCCAACAAAATCATCGTCCACGGCTCCGACAAGCAGCTGGTGGGCCAGTTCGCCGCGGAAATCCGCGAGAAGCGTCCGCCGGAGCCGTATAAGGGCAAGGGCATCAAATACACCACCGAGGTCATCCGCCGCAAGGAAGGCAAGACCGGCGGTAAGGGCAAGAAGTAAGGAGGAGTGACCACCCATGGTGAGCAAAAAAGACAGCAACCAGGCACGTCAGACTCGCCACGCCCGTGTGCGCGGAAAAATTTCCGGCACCGCTGCGCGTCCCCGTCTCAACGTGTATCGCTCCCTGAATCACATCTATGCCCAGCTGATTGATGATGTCCAGGGAACAACGCTTGTCGCCGCGTCCAGTGTCGAAAAAGATTTCGGCATTCCGGGCGGCAACAAGGAGGCCGCGAAGAAGGTCGGCGAAATGATTGCCAAGCGTGCCGCTGAAAAAGGGATCGAAGAGGTCGTTTTTGACCGCGGCGGCTATATCTACCACGGCCGCGTCAAAGAGCTGGCCGAAGGCGCCCGCGAGGGCGGCCTCAAGTTCTAGGAAAGGGAGGAAATACTTTGGCCAGAATCGACGCATCCACTATGGAACTGAAAGAGCGGATTGTCTCCATCAACCGTGTCAGCAAGACTGTGAAGGGCGGCCGTATCTTCAAATTTGCCGCACTGGTCGTGGTCGGCGACGGCAACGGCACCGTGGGCTTCGGCCTGGGGAAGGCCGGCGAGGTGCCGGACGCTATCCGCAAGGGGATTGAGGACGCGAAGAAGCACCTCATTAAAATCTCCATGAGGGGGACCACCATCCCCCACGAGGTCATCGGCGCCTATGGGGCCGGACGTGTCCTCATGAAGCCCGCCGCCCCCGGTACCGGCGTCATCGCCGGCGGCGCTGTCCGCGCGGTTGTGGAAGCGGCCGGCATCCGGGACATCCGCACCAAGGCTCTCCGTTCCAACAATCCCTGCAATGTGGTCAGCGCGACCATGAACGGTCTGGCGCAGCTCCGCACCGCCGAGGAGGCGGCCGCCGTCCGCGGCAAGACCGCCAAGGAAATTTTAGGTTAACGGGAGGGCATGACAATGGCTAAAAAAGCAAAGGAAAGCGCCCTGCAGATTAAGCTGGTCCGCAGCCTCATCGGCAGCAAGAAGGATCAGATTGCCACCGCCGCTTCCTTAGGGCTGCGCAAGGTCGGCGACTGCGTGAGCCAGCCCGACAATGCCGCGACCCAGGGCAAGGTGGCCAAGCTGCGTCACCTCATCGAGGTCAGCAAAGCATAACCAATTCGAGCAAGGAGGTGCGAAACAACATGAAGCTTCATGAGCTTTCTCCGGCTCCCGGCTCCGTCCGGGACGTCAAGCGAATCGGCAGAGGCCATGGCTCCGGTCAGGGCAAAACCGCCGGCAAGGGGCACAAGGGCCAGAAGGCCCGCGCCGGCCGCGGTTTCCGTCCGGGCTTTGAGGGCGGCCAGATGCCGCTGCAGAGACGCGTTCCCAAAAGAGGGTTCAACAATATTTTCGCCGCGGACATCGTCGCTATCAACGTCTCTTCCCTGAACAGGTTTGAAGACGGCGCTGTGGTGGATCTGGACGCGATGAAAAAGGCCGGCGTGGTCAAAGGCAACTGCGACGGCGTCAAGGTCCTGGGCAACGGGGCCGTTTCCAAAAAGGTGACGGTCAAGGCGTCCGCCTTCTCCGAATCAGCCAAGGCCAAAATCGAGGCGGCGGGCGGGAAGGCTGAGGTGATTTAACATGTTTCAGGTGCTGCGCAACGCATGGAAAATTGCGGATCTGCGTAAAAAGATCCTGTACACGTTATTCATCATCCTCGTCTTCCGACTGGGCTCCGCCATCTCCGTCCCCTATGTGGACGTGCAGGCGCTGAACGACGCGGTATCCGGCAGTTCTAACACCTTCATGTCCTACCTGACGCTGCTTTCGGGCGGCGGCTTCTCCAACGCCAGCATCTTCGCTCTGTCCATCACCCCCTACATCAACGCCAGCATCATCATTCAGCTGCTGACGGTGGCCATCCCGCCCCTGGAACGGATGGCCAAGGACGGGGAAGCCGGGCGGAAAAAGCTGGGCCAGATTACCCGGTACACCACCGTGGCGCTGGGCCTGATGCTGGGTATCGCCTACTACTTCATGGTGCGCAACAAGTACGGCGCCCTGGCCTCCGAGGCCAAAACGGGCGGCTGGGCCTGGTTCGCCGCCATCGTCATCGTCCTCTGCTTCACCGCGGGCTCGGCGCTGATGATGTGGCTTGGC
The DNA here is from genome assembly GCA_934630995.1 of uncultured Eubacteriales bacterium. Taxonomy (GTDB): domain Bacteria; phylum Bacillota; class Clostridia; order Oscillospirales; family Acutalibacteraceae; genus CAKTXU01. Next base: position 14,336 of record CAKTXU010000002.1, on the reverse strand, counting down.
GAGCAGATCAATGAAAAAGGCATCGGCAACGGCATTTCGATTCTGCTGTTCGCGGGTATCATCTCCCGAATTCCCACCGCTTTCGCGTTCCTGTGGCAGCTGTTTTATGACGCCGGCATCAAGGCCGGGGCGGTCAAGAATATGATCCTCCCCCCCGTTATCCTGATCCTGTTCCTGGCCATCATCGGCTTCATTGTTTTCATGAGCGATGCGGAACGCCGGATCCCGGTGCAGTATGCCAAGCGGGTCGTGGGGCGGAAAATGTACGGCGGGCAGAACACCTACATCCCGATCAAGGTCAATATGTCCGGCGTCATGCCGATCATTCTGGCTTCGGCGATTATCTCTCTGCCGTCCATTATCGGAGGCTTCATCACGATCCCCTCCACCGGCTTTTGGCACGGGTTCTTCAATGTGTTCAGCCCGGCCCATCCGGTCTATCTGATTCTGGAGTTCTTCCTCATTATCGGTTTCGCCTTTTTCTATGTGCAAATCCAGTATAATCCGCTGGAGATGTCCAATAATCTCCGTAAGAATTCGGGCGCCATCCCGGGCTATCGCCCCGGCAAGCCCACCACGGATTATATCAAGCGGGTCCTGTCCAAGGTGACCTTCATCGGCGCGCTCTTCCTGGGCATCATCGCGGTGTTCCCGGGCGTGTTCGGCCTCATCGCCGGACAGTCCTATACCGGATTGACCCTGGGCGGCACCTCGGTGATGATCGTCGTCGGCGTGGCCCTGGAGACCACCCAGCAGATGGAAAGCCAGATGATGATGCGCCACTACAAGGGATTCCTCGAGTGATGCGCGGCCGGTCCGGCCGCGGGGGTATCCCGGTGGCTGTCAAAGGACCGGCTCCTGTAACGATGGAGTATAAATCCGTCCCGTCGGACGGTTGGCCGGCCGGGGGCCTCAGGGCCCCCGGAACGGCGGCATTCCGCGGGATACCGGCAGGATAAGGAGGAATCTGCATGAATCTCATTCTTCTCGGCGCCCCGGGCGCCGGCAAAGGCACGCAGGCGGAAATTATCGCCGAGCACCTGAATATTCCCACCATTTCCACGGGTAATATCATCCGTGAAGCTCTCAAAAGCGGCACGGAGATGGGCAGGAAAGCCAAGGAGTATATGGACTCCGGCCGACTGGTCCCCGATGATGTCGTCATTGGCATCATCAAGGAACGGCTGGCTCAGCCCGACTGCGCGGGCGGGTTCATCCTGGACGGTTTTCCCCGCACCATCCCCCAGGCCGAGGCGCTTGACCGCATGGGCATCGTCATCGACCGCGTCATCGATATTGAGGTGGAAGACGAAACGATTGCCCGGCGTGTATCGGGCCGCCGTGTCTGTCCCTCCTGCGGCGCCTCCTACCACGTCGACTATAAAAAGCCGGCCGTGGAAAGCGTGTGCGACCGCTGCGGCGACACCCTTGTGCAGCGCAAAGATGACCAGCCGGATACCGTGCGGGAACGCCTGCACGTCTATCACGAGCAGACCGAGCCCCTCAAGAGCTACTATGCCCAGAGCGGCAAGCTGACCATTGTGGAAGGCCAGGAGGAGGTCGCGGACACCACGCGGCTCACCCTTGCGGCCCTCGAGGCGTAAGCATGGTAGCAATTAAGAACAGCCGGGAACTGCGCGTTATGCGGGAAGCATGCGTGGTTTCGGCGCGGGCGCTCCAGAAGGCTGGAGAGGCGGTTGAGCCCGGTGTGACCACGGGAGAAATAGACCGCGTGGTCCGCCGGTATATCGAGAGCCAGGGGGCCACCCCCTCCTTCCTCGGATACGGGGGCTTCCCTGCCAGCGCCTGCATTTCGGTCAACAACACGGTCATCCATGGCATACCGGGCAAACAGGTGATTCACGCCGGCGACATCGTCAGCGTGGATGTGGGTGCCTGCTTGAACGGCTATCACGGCGACAACGCCTTCACCTTTGCCGCCGGGGATATTTCCCCTGAGGCGCAGGCCCTGCTCGACGCGACGCGGGAAAGCCTTTACGAAGGCATCCGCGCAGCCGTGACGGGCGGACGGATCGGCGATATCGGCGCGGCTGTTCAGCGGTATGTCGAGGTGCGTGGTTACTCGGTGGTACGGCAGTTCGTCGGCCACGGAGTAGGCACGAACCTGCATGAAGATCCAAGCGTACCTAATTTCGGTACCCCCGGGCGCGGCCCCAGGCTGCTGCCGGGAATGACCTTAGCTATTGAACCCATGATAAACGCCGGCGGTTCGGATGTGAGCCTCCTGGGCGACGGCTGGACCACCGTGACGAAGGACGGCAGTCTTGCAGCCCATTTCGAGCACACCATCGCGATAACCGCCGACGGGCCCGTCATTCTGACGCAGCCGTGAAAAGGCGGGTGACGGCATGCTGACAAGGGGCTGTGTGGTGCGTTCGTCCGCAGGGAAGGACAAGGATTGCCTTCTGGCGGTGATAGGCGTGACGCCGGACGGCCTGTGGGTCGCCGACGGGCGCGCCCGTCCCCTGCAACGGCCCAAGCGGAAAAATCCGCGTCACGTGGCCGATACAGGCGCCGTGGTGGACGAAGCTTCAATGGCGACCAATCGTGAATTACGCCGCGCGCTCGCGGCCATGGAAGCGGCGCTTCCGGCCGGGGAAGCAAACAAGCGCGATACACTCACATGAGGGAGGTTATGGAATGTCCAAATCGGACGTTATCGAACTGGAGGGTACGGTTGTCGAGGCTCTTCCCAACGCAACATTTCAGGTTGAGCTGGCAAACGGCCATCAGATACTGGCCCATATTTCCGGCAAGCTGCGGATGAATTTCATCCGTATTCTTCCCGGCGACAAGGTCACGGTGGAGATGTCCCCCTATGATCTGACCAAGGGCCGTATCACCTGGCGCACAAAGTAACGGCCGCCCCGGTTGGGGGAACGGCTTGTCCCAGTTTCTTCTGGAAAGGATGGTCAGTAGAATGAAAGTCAGACCTTCTGTCAAGAAAATCTGCGAGAAATGTAAAATCATCAAGCGCAAAGGCCGTATCATGGTCATTTGTGAGAATCCGAAACACAAGCAGCGCCAGGGCTGATTCCTGCGTTTGCTCTGATTCTTTGCGCCCGCGACCCGGGCGCAACCGAAAGGAAGGAAAGTAATTATGGCGCGTATAGCTGGTGTTGACCTGCCCAGAGACAAGCGCATCGAAATCGGCCTGACCTATATCTTCGGCATCGGCCGGAAATCGGCCACCGATATCCTCGCCGCCACCGGCGTGAATCCCGACACCCGCGTTCGGGATCTGACCGAGGACGACGTTTCCAAGCTGCGTGAATACATCGATCACAACTACACTGTGGAGGGCGATCTCCGCCGTGACGTGGCGTTCGATATCAAGCGTTTGATTGAAATCGGCAGCTACCGCGGTGTCCGTCACCGCAAGGGCCTCCCCGTGCGTGGTCAGCGGTCCAAGACCAATGCCCGCACCCGCAAGGGCCCCAAGAAGACCATCGCCAACAAGAAAAAGTAAGCAGGAGGGATAAGAATGGCTGCTGCAAAGACCACGGCGCGCAAAGGCACCACCGCCGCCCGCCGCCGCAAGGAACGCAAGAATATCGAGCGTGGCGCCGCGCATATCCAGTCCACGTTCAACAATACCATCGTGACCATCACCGATACCCAGGGCAACGCCCTTTCCTGGGCCAGCGCCGGAGAGCTGGGGTTCCGCGGCTCGCGGAAATCCACGCCCTTCGCCGCCCAGACGGCTGCCGAAACCGCCGCCAAGGCTGCCATGGAGCACGGTCTGAAGACCGTCGAGGTGTATGTCAAGGGCCCCGGCGCCGGCCGTGAGGCCGCGATCCGCGCCCTGCAGGCCGCCGGACTTGAGGTCAACATGATCAAAGATGTGACCCCGGTTCCCCACAACGGATGCCGTCCTCCCAAGAGAAGACGCGTGTAATCCCACTATTTAGGAGGTGCAACCAACATGGCTAGATATACCGGTCCGGTGTGCAGACTCTGCCGCCGCGAGGGTCAGAAACTCTTTTTGAAGGGCGAGCGCTGCTATACGGGCAAGTGCTCCGTCAGCCGCCGGGCGTACGCTCCCGGCCAGCACGGCCAGGCGCGCAACAAGAAGGCGTCCGAATATGGCCGTCAGCTGCGCACCAAGCAGTATGCCCGCCGCTATTACGGCGTGCTGGAAAGCCAGTTCCGCCATTATTTCGAGATGGCTGAAAAGATGCCGGGCGTCACCGGCGAAAACCTGCTGCGCCTGCTGGAGTCCCGGCTGGACAACGTGGTTTACCGCCTGGGCTTTGCCAGCTCCCGCGCCGAGGCCCGTCAGCTGGTGACCCATGGGCATTTCCAGGTCAACGGCCGCCGGGTGAATATCCCCTCCTACCTGGTAAAGGTGGGACAGACCGTTTCCGTGGGTGAGGGCAGCCGTCAGCTGGATAAGCTGAAGGTTATCCTCGAAGCCAACGGCGCCCGTCCGATCCCGAAGTGGCTCGATCTCAACCGCGATGCGCTGGAAGCCAAGGTCGTCGCCATGCCTGAGCGCGAGGACATTGATCTTCCCATCGAAGAAACCCTCATCGTCGAGCTGTACTCCAAGTAATCCCCGGAGTCGGGCCCGACCGGCTTGCCTGTATGAACCATACTCGATGGAAACGGGAACCGGGCGTCCCCGCCCGGGCCGGTTTTCCATTTTTACAAGGAGGGTTTTGAATGATTGAGATTGAGAAGCCCAGAATCGATGCGTTGGATCTGGCTCCGGGCGGCACCTACGGGAAGTTTGTCGTGGAGCCTTTGGAGCGGGGCTACGGCACGACGTTGGGCAACAGCTTGCGCCGTGTGCTGCTCTCCTCCCTGCCCGGCGTGGCCGTTACGTCCGTTAAGATCGACGGCATTCTCCACGAGTTCTCCACCATCGAGGGCGTCAAGGAGGATGTCACCGAGATCATTCTGAATATCAAGGGATTGATCATGAAGATCAACGGCGACGGTCCCAAGGTGGTATATATCGAGGCGGAAGGCCCCGGAGAGGTCACCGCCGGTTCCATCAAGTGCGACAGCGAAGTGGAAATCCTGCAGCCCGATATGCATATTGCCACTCTGGGCGAGGGCGCCAAGCTGTATATGGAAATCACCCTGGACAAGGGACGCGGCTATGTACCCGCCGAACGCAATAAGCAGCAGATGGCGCCCGTTATCGGCGTCATCCCTGTGGATTCCATTTATACCCCCGTGGTCAAGGTCAACTATACGGTTGACAACACCCGCGTGGGCCAGATTACCGACTACGACAAGCTGACCCTGGAGGTGTGGACCAACGGCACCATCTCCGCCAAAGAGGCCGTATCCCTGGGCGCCAAGGTCTTGACTGAGCACCTGAACCTGTTCGTCGACCTGTCGGGCGAGGCGTATTCCAGTGATTCCATCATGGTGGAAAAGGACGACAAGGGCAAGGAAAAGGTTCTTGAGATGACCATCGAGGAGCTGGATCTGTCGGTGCGTTCCTTCAACTGCCTAAAGCGGGCCGGCATCAACACCGTGGAAGACCTCATCAACAAGACGGAGGACGACATGATGAAAGTGCGCAACCTGGGCCGCAAGTCATTGGAAGAGGTTATCAACAAGCTGGCGTCGCTGGGCTTCAAGCTCTACGACGAAGAGGAATAAGCCGGGCTTTCCGGCCCCCCATTTTCGAGAATTCGGTTTAACCTGAGGAAAAGGAGTGAATTCAAATGCCCGGAACCAGAAAGCTCGGCAGGCCCACCGCCTCCCGTATGGCCATGCTCAGAGCCATGGTCACGTTCCTGCTGGAAAAAGGCCGCATCGAGACGACCGTTACCCGTGCGAAAGAAGTCCGGTCCATGACCGAGAAGATGATCACCATCGCGAAGAATCCCACCCTCGCCAATAAGAGGATGGTGTACGCCTTCGTCACCAAGGAGAGCGTCTCCAAGAAGCTGTTCGACGAGATCGCCCCCAAGTACGCCGAGCGCAACGGCGGTTATACCCGTATCATCAAGACCAGGGCCCGTCGCGGCGACGCCGCCGAAATGGCCATTATCGAACTGGTGAAATAAGCAAAGCCAGGTATCGCGCCTGAACGGCCCGCTTTTTGCGGGCCGTTTTTTTATATAATTTTATATAGCCATTAAACGTTGGTTCATTAACGTCGAAAAAAAGATTCTTTCTTCTGAAAAAAAGCGTTTTCGCAATTATTAGACAAAATAATTTTAATATACTATAATAGATATAAGTGAAAACAACGAAAAATAAAAATGAGAAAGATTTAATTTAGTAAGTGTATGCCTTATATGGTTTGGTATATGACCAATCATTAGAGCTTGTTTCCAGTATATTATATGAATAAGGAGGCGCTTTTGATGAAGTTGAAGGCATTTTTGTGGTCCAATAAAATATATTTTTGTGCACTCTGGAAATGCAGTAAGTTATATTTACTATGTCGTCTGATGGTCATAGCTGCCATGAACTTCTCTCTAATATTTAATTTATTCTTTTTAAAAGTTTTTGTTGATGCGATTATTGAAAAAAACAATTTTCAACTTGCAATTAATTTTCTTATACTTAATTTTATAGTACGTTTTTCTACGGATCAGATTATTTCATGGATACGCGTTTATCTAAAGCACGTTCATTTGATTGTACAGGTGAAAATGCAGCAGATGGTTGTAGAAAGAAGCTTTGCGTTTGATTTAGAAGTATTTGAGAAACCTGATTTTTATGATACCTTTACTAGAGCATATGAATATGCGTCCACTAACAGTGAGGGAATTATCTCCACTATATCCGGTATCGTATCCGATTTGATAGGTTTGTCAGCGGTCGTATATATTATTGCTAGACTAAACATTTTTGTTATTATCGTTTTAATGACCATTGTTATTCTGGATTTGGCCATCAATATGCGACGTGATAGTATAATGGATAAATTAAAACGACGGCTTACACGGATATACCGAAAACAAGGATATATAACAACCCTTTTAAACAATAAATCAGCTTTTAAAGATTTAAAAATCAACAATGCCAAAGAGTATATTATGAAAAAAATGCAGACGGTACTTCTTATTTGTAAAAAAGGCATCATGTCTGTTGAAGTACGAACGAATTTGCTCAAAATACCGGTGAGACTGATGGAAGCAATATTTGTGGTGGTGATATATTACTTTATTGGCAAGGATCTTTTCCTGGGCGCGATTACTGTCGGTGACTTTAATATGACATATAATGCGGCCTATTCTATTAAGGCTTACCTCATCACAATAGGAGCTGGAATTTCTGAACTGCGAAAAATGAGCATTAATGCCACGTATTTCTACGAATTTTTTACTTTTGAGAGAGAGAATAACGGCACAAAAAAATTAATAAACGATGATGAGATTTCTATTGAGTTCAAAAATGTGTATTTCAAATATATAGAGACACAGGATTGGGTGCTACGGGATGTTTCATTTAAAATAAATCCTGGTGAGACAACCCTTTTTATCGGGGAGAATGGTGCCGGAAAGTCCACAATTGTTAATTTGCTGCTGCGACTATATCGTCCTTCAAGTGGAAATGTTCTCGTTAATGGAATACCATTGGAGGACTATGACATCAAGGAATTGTATGAAGTACTCTCGGTGGTGTTTCAGGATCATAAAGAATACGCCTTTTCAATTGCGGAAAATATCTTGCTAAAAGAGGAAGATGAAATACGGCTATCAAACGAAGAGGGTATTGTAGGGGAAGCTCTGGATTTTATACATCTGAACAAAATCCTTGAGCTACCAATGGGCATCTTTACATCCTTAACACGGGAATTGGACGACCAGGGGGTAGATTTATCAGGAGGCGAGAAGCAGAAGCTGGCGATTGCCCGTGCGTTTGTCAAGAGGGCAAAACTGTTTGTTCTGGATGAGCCATCTAGTTCACTTGACCCAATATCTGAGGAAAATATTTATGAAGCTTTAAAAAATATAACGCATGGGTGTACCACTATTATTAGTTCCCATCATCTTTCCAATTCTATTTACGCCGATCAAATTATTGTTATGGACAAAGGAAATGTCGTCGAAACCGGCGATCACCGGCATTTGCTGGAAAATGGCGGGATATATGCTAAACTGTATAATATGCAAAGAAAGAAATATATACAGCAGAATGAGCAAAAAGCCGATTAATTGCCCAATAGCGTAGCATATCGGGCGTTGGTTAATAAAGGAATAGGGGGGTCAAACAATGACATATCAAAAACCAATGTTGATCGTTATTAAAAAGAAGAGGCTTATCGCTTAATAGATATGTTATAATATAAATATTATCTAATTCGAATAGATAGCGGAGAAGGTCGAACTAAATGCGTAAAGATTGTGCTTCATTAGTTCAGACTGGAAAGGGTATGGACTTTATTATCATTATCCCTGCAAGAATCCGTTTAATAGTTTAAGACTTGGATGGTCGCTATTAACAGATTTTTTACTTGAGGACTATACTACAGCACACAAGTACATGGCCAGAAGCATGCCGCTTGCTTCTGGCCTTTTTTGATTTCTTACCAACGCGTCAGCCACATTTCAATATTTTCCTCTACCCATTTGCTGAAATATAAGCGGATATGCCTATAAAGACAGGGGTTAATGATGCATATTTAGGCAGCCGGACATAGGAGTCAGCCGCATTCCTATATTGATATGCCGTATGTGATATATGGAAGATTTGGAAACAGAAGTCAACCGCAAATATGAATTTTTATGGTGTATAATGAAACTACAGCCGGAAGGCTTATCAACAGGAAAGAAGGACGACAGATTGGGAGGAAAGCGGCTGACGGCTATTTTGGCCGTGCTATGTGTTGCGGGCTTGTGTATATCGGGCTGCGGCTCCGGTAAACCAACCCAATCTGAGGCCGAATCAAAGGAGGAAAACAGCGGAACTATGCGGACTACTGCTGGAACGGCGGCAAGCGGCGCCGCCTCCCAGACCGAATCCTCTCCATCCTCACAGCCTACGGCTTCTCCGGAAAAGGAGGCCGTCACGGTCTATGGCGAGCATACGGTGCCGCTGGGCAAGCTGGCCGGAACGGTAAAAATCGGCGGCCGCACGGCAGCCGACGGCGACGGCCTCATATTTGAATGGACCGCCTCCGGTTTTGAACTGACCGGTGAGCTGGAAGGGGACGTGAAAGCGGCTATCAATTTTGTTCAAGGCGATCAAAGCTGCTTCCTGCGTGTACAGATAGATGGCAGGGACATCGCCTCTCCCCTGAAGCTGGATAAAGGCAGCAAAACCTATACCCTGGCGGCGGGACTGACCAAGGGGAAGCATACGGTGAAGGTGTCCAAGATGACCGAGGCTTTTATGAACTCCATCACCATCGGGGACCTCTCTTTCACAGGAAAGCTGGAGGCCGTACCGGCGGCAGACAGAAAAATAGAGTTCATCGGCGACTCCATCACGGCTGGTCTGGATCTTCTCATCGAGGGCGCTCCGGAAGGGGATATCGGGCCTTATGAGGACGGCACCCGGACTTACGCCGCCCTGACCGCCGAAGCGCTGGGCGCGGATTACCATGTGTTCGCCTGTGCCGGCTGGGGTTTCTTAGGCGGCGCGGGAGGCGCGGCGCAGAAAATCCCCAACATCTATGAGCAGATCACCTTCCAGCGCAAGAGCAACCTCCATTGGGATTTCAGCACTTGGCAGCCCGACGTGGTGGTGGTCAATCTGGGAACCAACGACGGCGGCTTTATGTGGCAGAATAAGCTGACGGACCTGGACTTTGAAAAGGGGATGCGGGATTTCATCGCACAGATCCGGAAGAAAAACCCCAAAGCGGAGATTATATGGGCCTACGGCATGCTGGGGGCGGGCATGAAGCCGCTGATGCTCAACGCCATTGAGGACATGCAGGCGGCGGACAAAAAGGTGCATTTCGTGGAACTCCCCAACACCGTCCGTCCGGCGGGCTCCCATCCAGGCCCGGAGGACAGCGAGGCCGCGTCCAAGGTTCTGCTCAAGGCGATAAAAGATATCACCGGATGGACGTGAGGAAGGCAGAATGAAGATCAAGAAAACGCGTGTATTACATTGTATGGCGGCGCTGCTGACAGCGGGGATGCTGCTGACAGGGTGTGCGCCGCCCGGCGCGGAGTCTAGTGTGTCCGCTGCCTCCGCGCAGACGACCACAACCCCGCAGACCGGTCAAGGGACGGGAACGACGGCGGGGACGCAAGCCCCCTCCTTGGCCACCGTTCCCACTTGGACCCTTCCCTCGGAGGTGGATATGAACGAAAGCTACCCCACCAGGACCGTGACCATGAAGGAGCTGGCGCGGACAGCCCGGTTAAAGGGCCGCACGGTGGAAATGGACGGCTGGGTTTCCTTTGAGTGGTCGGCCTCCGGCTTCGAGCTATATGGAAAGCTGGAGGGCGATATCCTGGTCAGCGCTTATGTGGATATCGGCCCCTCCGCCGCTTACTTCGAGGTGGTGGTGGATGGGGACCGGGAGAACGCCAGGCAGGTCTGCCTCAATGTGGGTGAGGGGGATTATTATCTGGTACAGGGGCTCCCAAAGGGTTACCACTTCATCGAGGTGAGCAAGCGCACGGAGTCCCAGTTCAACGCTCTGCTGCTCCAGGAAATCACCTACACCGGTATTCTGGAAGCGCCGCCGGAGCCTGTCCGGCGCATTGAATTCATCGGGGACTCCATCACCTGCGGCCAGGGATATGAGGTGCAGGGCCAAATCACCGATTATCCCGGTTCGGAGGACGGTGTCAACGCCTATACCGGCCAGACCGCCCGGGCGCTGCAGGCGGAGTATCAGGTGATCGGCCTGTCCGGCTGGGGCGCCTTCGGCGGCGGAGGCACCGACCAAAACCGGCTGAGCCGCGTCTATGAATACGCTTCCTACCGCCGAATGGGCGCGGGGAAATGGGATTTCAGCGTCTGGCAGCCCGACGCGGTGGTGATAAACCTGGGGACCAACGATTTCAACTACCGCAATGAGGGACATCCCATGACGGCGGCGGACTATAAGGCCGAGGTGAAAAATCTGATTCGGATGGTCCGCGCCAACAATCCTAAAGCTACTATATTCTGGGCCTACGGCATGATGGGTACCCATATGCAGGAGGAGATTCTTGACGCCATCGACGAGCTGAAGGCCGACGGGGAAACCGTGCACTACGTCCGCCTCCCGGAAAACTGGGACGGCGGAGACGCTCATCCCTCCAAGGTGGGCCACGCCGCGGCGGCTGAGGTGCTGACGAAAGCCATGCGGGAAACCCTCGGGTGGGGATAGCTTGCTGACCGGAATACGTCATTCCTATGACGAGCGGAAAACCAACGATATTGAAGAAGGAGAGAAATGTTATGAAGTTGCATCGCAAAGGAAAACGGCTTTGTGCGGTGTTGTCCTCTCTGGCACTCCTGCTGGGCGCAGGAGTGTCCGGCGGGATGCTGGGAGCCGCGGGCGGGACGGAGCCGCCCGCCAGCCTGCGGGAAACCTTCGACAACGTGGATACACTGGCCGACACGGGCTTTACCGCGGACGCTGCCTTTTCCCCGGCCTTGGTCACGGAGGGGGCTATTTCCGGAAAATCCCTGCGGCTGACCGCCAACCATACGGAGACGGAGGATAAGGCCTGGAAGGACCTCCTGAAAATCTCGAATTTTACCTTCCAGCCCAACACCACCTATACCGTCCGCTTGCAGTATAAGGAGCTGACCGGAGCGAAAATCGGGCAGATGCAGTTCTCCTTGGGCGACCAGTTCTATTTCCGGGTAGCGCCCGAAAGCAACGAGATCACACAGGCCGGAAATGCGGCTATTTCCGCCACAAGCATGGGCAGCTGGGGCGAGGTGCAGACCCTGGAGTTCATGGTGGTGACCGATGAGAACTCTCGCACTCTGAATTTCTGCCCCATCGAGTGGTGGGCCGGCGGCGGCAAAATCGACCTGCTCATCGACAATGTGGAAATTTTCCAGGGCGCGGCCCCATATTCCGAGAATTTTGAGAACGCCGACGATATGGACGATGTCAAGGTAACGGGTGCCAACAATACCGTCGTCACCGAATCCGATGGCAACAAGGCCATGCAGTATACTATGGAAACGGGCAAGGCGGAGGCGTGGAGCGCCATCGTTACCACCGAGGGGACCCCTTTAAAATTTTACAAGGGCGTCACCTACACGGTGCAGCTCACCCTGAAAACCCCGGTCCGTAGCGGCAGCATCCAGCTGAATCTGGTGAACGACAGCAAAAATCAGTGGCTGCGCATCGGCATGGATAAGGTCAACGTCTGGCAGGGCGACAAGGATACCTTTTTCTCCAATATCGACTGGTCTGTCAGCGCCGTGGGCTACAATGCATATCGGCTGCAGTTCGTCTTCACCCCCGGTTCCGTCTGTGACTTCAAGCTGGCGCCCTGCGATTGGTTCGACGTCCCCTTCCTGGTGGATGATATCGTTATCAAGAGCGGCGCCTCCGCCCCCCTGGTGCGGCAGGTCTATGAGGATTTTGAAGAAGCCGCGCAGATTTATGATGGGACGGCCTTTTGGGAAGGCGTGGGCAACGATGCCGGCCAGAACCGCCACTACAGCTTTGTGACCGGTGACGCCGCCATATCCGGGGAGCGTTCCTACCGGGTACAGATGGCCGCCGCTTCCGCCGGTGAGAACAACGACTGGGTCAACCTCCTGGCGCTGCGGGGCAGCGATGCGTTTTACGGTCTGAATAAAGGCCAGGCCTACACCGTCCGCTTTTCCTACAAGGACAGCAGCGATCTGGGCCGCCTGGAATTCCAGCTGGACAATCAGATAGACAGCCTCATCTTCGACGCCAAAACTCTCCAAAAAATCGTCTGTTGGAACGATTCCATTCAGATGTCCGGCTACAAGGATGCCGGCGGCGTCTGCCATGTCCAGTTCACCTTCACCATACCGGCGGATAAGGATTCCATCTTCATCATCCGCACCGGCAGCACCGGCGATAACCAGACCGGCGCCTACACCCATACCGGCGCGGTGGATATCCTGCTGGATGATGTGCAGCTGCTGGAGGGAATCGCCCCGGAGCTCACCGATCCCACCCCTCCCCCTCCTCCTGTGACCGTCGTGAAGGAGGTTGTGGAAAACTTTGAGGACGCCGCCTCCCTGGACGACACGGTCTTCGGCAGCGCCGGCGTGGCGAGCCTGGTATCTGAGGGCGCCCTGTCCGGCGGTAAATCCCTGAAGGTGGTCGTCAACGGCGCCGATACCGACGGCTTCACCTGGAAGCAGCTGGTGCGGACCCTGGAGAACAAGCTGCAGCTGGAGGCGGGCACCTCCTACACCGTGGAATTCCTGTACAAGGTGACGGAGGGCTCCATCCCCCTGATGATGTTCTCCGCGGAAACCGGTGCGGGCGCGAACACATATGTCCAGTGGAATATGCCCGACGGCAACGTGCATTATCAGTCCCCGGCCGCCGATGCCGATCCCACCATCAAATACACGTCGGAGAAGCTGGGGAACGGCGTGATGAAGGCCACCTTCGTCTTCACCCCTTCAGCGTCGGATAAGCAGCTGGTCATCGCCAACGGCGACTTCAACAATCCGGCGCAGGACACCCCCTTCACTGTTCTTTTCGACAACATCTCCATTCGCAAAACCGCGGGCAGCGAAGTCGATCCGCCCGCGCCTCCCACCCCCTCCGGACCGGTAGGCGAGGTTGAGGAAGGCTTTGAGAACGCCTCTTCGGTGAACGACACGGTATTCCGTACCGACGTGGAGGGTTCTATCGTATCTGCCGGGGCCCTGTCCGGGAACAAATCCCTGCAGGCCAAGGTGGCGGGCGACGAGCTGACCTGGCGCAGGCTGCTCTTCTCCGATAAGGATGCCCTGGTACTCGAGGCCGGCACCGCTTACACCTTCCAGTTCACCTATAAGCTCAGCGCGGGCTCCATTCCCCTGATGATGTTTACCACCAACGACGGCGCGGGCCAGGATAATCTGGTTGTGCAGTGGAACCTGCCCGCCGGCAATATCCACTGGCAGAATCCGGCCGCCGACGCGGCGGGAGCGGTCAAAATGTCCACCATCTCCCTGCCCGACGGCTCCACCCGGGTGCAGTTCGTCTTTACCGCCGGTGAAAAGGATAAGCAGTTGGTCATTCAAAACGGCGATTTCAACAATCCGGCTCAGGATACCCCCTTTACCGTGCTCTTCGACGATGTTGTCCTGAAGAAGGGCGCCTCCGACGACCTGGTACAGCCGCCGGATACCAGCTATCAGCCGCCCATTCAGGAAGGGTTCGAAAACGTTTCCAATCTGTTTGAGGACACCCCCTTCTGGTCGGAGGCCAAGGTACAGTCCATTGTGACGGA
>CAKTXU010000001.1 GCA_934630995.1 uncultured Eubacteriales bacterium | reverse complement strand
CATTTCACCCTTTTCTCCACACCATCCTGTTGACCACGCCGGTGTAGGACTGTATCAGCTTGACCACCTTTGCCGACACGTTCTCTTCCTCATAGTCCGGCACCGGTATCCCATTGTCACCTCTCCGGGTCATCTCCACCGCCGTCTCCACTCCCTGCAGCACCTGCTCCTTCGTTATCCCGGCCAAAATGAAGTTCCCCTTGTCCAGCGCCTCCGGCCTCTCCGTCGACGTCCGGATACACACCGCCGCTATCGGGTTCCCCACCGATAAAAAATAGCTCGACTCTTCCGGCAGCGTCCCGCTGTCCGACACCACCGCATATGCCTTCATCTGCAGCCGGTTGTAGTCATGAAACCCCAGCGGCTTGTGCCTCCTCACACGGCGGTCAAACACAAACCCACGCTGCTCGATATATTTCGCACTCCGCGGATGACACGAGTACAGCACCGGCATGTCGTATCTCTCCGCCAGCGCGTTCACCGCCTCCATCAGGCTGAAAAAGTTCTTCTCCTCATCGATATTTTCCTCCCGGTGCGCCGACAGCAGAATATACTTCCCCACTTCCAGACCAAGGCGCTCCAGGATATCCGAACGCCGTATCGCCTCTAGATTGGCATGCAACACCTCTGCCATCGGCGAACCCGTCACATAGGTGCGTTCTTTTGCCGTCCCCTCCGCATTCAGATATCGTCTGGCATGCTCGCTGTAGCACAGGTTTACATCCGCTATGTGGTCCACTATCCTGCGGTTCGTCTCCTCCGGCAGACATTCGTCAAAACAGCGGTTTCCAGCCTCCATATGGAATATCGGGATGTGCAGACGCTTTGCCCCTATCGCGCTCAGACACGAGTTCGTGTCCCCCAATATCAGCAGCGCATCCGGCTTCCTCTCCTCCATCAGACGGTATGATTTCGCGATGATGTTCCCGATGGTTTCCCCCAGGTCCCTTCCCACCGCCTCCAGATACGCATCCGGCTCACGCAGACCCAGCTCCTCGAAAAATATCTGATTCAGCTCATAGTCGTAGTTCTGGCCCGTGTGCACCAATATCTGTTCAAAATATCTATCGCATTTCTTGATGACCTCCGACAGCCGGATGATTTCCGGCCGTGTCCCCACTATCGTCATCAGCTTCAGCTTTGACATCCGCCTTCTCCTTTGCTTTCCGTTTTCTCCTCCACAGGCCGAGTGCCGCGATTCCCATGGCCACCATAATCCCCGCCACCCCTCCGCCGAAGTCGATGAGTATATCCGATACCTGGCTCGTCCGTCCCGTGAAGCTCTGGATATATTCGTCCAGCACCCCTGTCAGCAGCACCTCGAACACCGGCAGTAACACCAGCTCATCCGCCACACGCCTCCGGTATACCGCCGTCCACCCGTACACGCACCCTCCCAGCACCATGTACTCCCCGAAATGCGCCCATTTCCTCACCGCACGCGCCGATATCCCCGCACCGCTATGCCCTGGGTCTACCGCCTGCTGAATCACCTCTGTCACCGCGTCGCTCTTCTCATTCGACGCTTGGCTTCCCTCCAGCGAATTCCCCCATATCAACCCCGTCAGCGCCAGGCTCAGCATACCCAGCACCGCCAGAACCATACGCCGCCTCATACCTCCAGATAATAGGTGTCCGGCTTCTCCGGGTCGAAGCATTCATTGCACCACATGAAGGTCACCATATCCGTGTCACCCAGATTTTCGATATGGTGGGTATACCCGGTTGGGATATCCACCACCGTGAGCTTCTCCCCGCTGACCGGATACTCGTACACCGTCTCCTCCCCCGGCTTGCGGAACCGGATGACTCCCTTTCCAGACACCACCAGGAACTTCTCGTTCTTGGTATGGTGCCAGTGATTCCCCTTGGTGATGCCGGGCTTGGAGATGTTCACGCTGAACTGCCCGCGGTCAGCTGTACGCAGAATCTCGGTAAAGCTCCCCCGCGCGTCCTCGTTCATTTTCAGCGGATACGCAAAGCCGTCCGGCGGCAGATAGCTCAGATACGTCGCATACAGCTTCTTCGTCAGGCTGTCCGACATATCCGGTACGCTCCGTTCCTCCCGGCTTGCCCGAAAACCATGCAGCATATCCACAATCTGGCCCAGCCTCGCCTTATACGTCACCGGCACCCGGCAGTAATCCCCTTCCCGGGTCGGATTGCCCGCCAGCGCCCGCAGCAGCTCTTCCACCACATCGTCGATATACACCAGCGTCAGCTCCGTGTTCCGGTCGTTCACCTGTATCGGCAGGTCCCGCGCGATGTTGTGGCAGAACGTCGCCACCGCGCTGTTATACCCCGGACGGCACCACTTCCCGAACACATTCGCAAACCGGTATACATAGACGGCCGCTCCCGTCTCTCTCCCATAGGTCAGCAGCAGCTCTTCCCCGGCTTTTTTGCTTTCACCGTACGGGTTGTCCAGTTCCGCCTGGGTCGAGCTGGACAGCATCACCGGGCAGGTGTTCCCCTGCCTTTTCAGCGTCTCCAGCAGCACCGAGGTGAAGCCAAAATTCCCCTCCATGAATTCCCGCTGCTCCTTCGGACGGTTCACTCCCGCCAGATGAAACACGAAATCCGCCGCCCCGCAGTACTCCTCCAGCAGCGACGGCTCCGTGTCCAGGTCATAGGCCAGGATGGTCAGCTCCTGCGGTAATCCACGGCTTTTATCCTTCCCGTCCCTCACCGCCTCCAGCGTCGTCACCAGATTCTTCCCGATGAACCCCTTCGCCCCGGTTATCAGTATTTTCATAGCCGTTCATTTTTCCAATCGATGTTTTCTTTAACAATTTTTGCGGGATTTCCTGCAATAACAACGTTACACTGTTCAAATTTTCTGGTTACACAAGAACATGCACCAACAATCGAGTTGTCGGAAATTAAAACACCTTTTCCTATAAATGCTCTTACACCAATCCAGACATGATTTCCGATTGTAATATTCATTGATGTATTTATACGCTCCCCATCCATGTCTACTATAGAATGGCTGTCACCGGTTCTAAACAAAATATCGCTTGAGAAGAGGCAACCTTCTCCAATGGATATTCGGGTTCCTTCAATGCATGCAAGTTGTGTTTTTCCGCATAAATATGTTTTATCGGCGATTGATATCTCATTGTTATCATCTTCTATCCAAAAGCAGGTTTCTGTCAATTTACAATTTTGACCTATATGGATCACATTATTATTTCCGTAAATCACAATCTTGCAGCGGTTCAATTGTGACCATTTGTCAATAATAATTGTATTTCCTGTTCCTTTAACGGTTAAATTGATTTTCTTAAAAATGGCATATGGAGCAGTGATTTTCTTGAATAGCCCCCAGTTTCCAGAAAAAATAATATTATAAATGAAAACACACAATCTAAATATGGAGGGCTTTTTTTCTAAAAATTCCAATAAATGCTTTTTCAACGCTTATTGTTTCTCCTTTTCCCAGGCGGCGACTTCCTCCCGGATGTACGAAAGCGTCAGCAGCTTTTCCTTCACCTGCTCCACATCCAGCAAGTTCGTGTTGTTGGAGTTGAACTCGGTCAGCGGATTGCGTTCGACGTCGCCCTCCTTGAAATACTTGTCATAATTCAGGTCGCGCTTGTCGCAGGGCACGCGGTAGAAGTCGCCCAGATCGAACGCGTTCGCGCATTCCTCATTGGTCAGCAGGGTTTCGTACATTTTTTCGCCGTGCCGGATACCGATCACCTTGATTTCCCCGTCCGCATGAAACAGCTCCTTCACCGCCTGTGCCAGCACCTCTATCGTGCATGCCGGCGCCTTCTGCACCATAATGTCCCCCGATACACCGTTCTCGAACGCGAACAGCACCAGGTCCACGGCCTCGTCAAGCGACATGATGAAGCGGGTCATCGACGGCTCGGTGATGGTGATCGGCTTTCCCGCCTTGAGCTGCTCAATCCACAGCGGAATCACGCTGCCACGGCTGCACATCACATTTCCGTAGCGCGTGCAGCAGATTTTCGTCTTTTCGGGCGCTACCGTGCGGGATTTGGCCACGATCACCTTTTCCATCATCGCCTTGCTGGTGCCCATGGCGTTGACCGGATACGCCGCCTTGTCGGTGGACAGGCAGATCACCGATTTCACGCCCGCCTCTATTGCCGCCGTCAGCACGTTGTCCGTGCCAAGCACATTGGTCTTCACCGCCTCCAGCGGGAAAAACTCGCAGGACGGCACCTGCTTGAGCGCCGCCGCGTGGAAGATGTAATCCACTCCGTGCATCGCGTTCTTTACGCTCGCCAAGTCCCTCACATCCCCGATGTGGAACCGTATCTTCTCCGCCGCCTCCGGCTCCCGCGACTGGAACTCGTGACGCATATCGTCCTGCTTCTTCTCGTCACGCGATATTATCCGGATTTCCCCGATATCCGTTTTCAGAAAACGGTTCAATACGGCATTGCCGAAGCTCCCTGTCCCACCTGTGATTAATAGGCTCTTGTCCTTGAAAAGTGACATATTTATAACCTCCAAAACCTCAACCCGGAAGCCTTTAAAGCCTCTATTGTATATACTCCCTTTACATCAATCAGCACTTTCTCATTATCGCTGCCGGCTTTATAAAAAGCCTTTATTCTGTCGAGCGGAAGCGCCTTGAATTCATCGTGGGCAACGGCAACAATGATGCAATCCGCGTCATGTATATCCTCCATATTGGACAGCCTCACGCCGTATTCACTGAAAGCATCTGCTTGGTTTGCCCACATATCGACAACCATCGGAGAGACTTCGAATTCATGTAAACGTTTTATAATATCATTGACCTTGCTGTTTCTGGTGTCGGGACAATTCTCTTTAAATGTCAGGCCGAGAATCACCACACGCGACTTTCTAGGGGCTTGTCCCGCCGCTATCATCTGTTGAATGGCAGCGTCCGCAACGAACTTCCCCATCCCGTCATTCACAATACGCCCGTTGAGGATTATTTGGCTGTGGTATCCCAGCTTTTCAGCCTCGTATGTAAAATAGTACGGATCAACGCCAATACAGTGTCCGCCGACCAGTCCGGGCCTGAAACCCAATGCGTTCCACTTGGTATTCATACCGTCCACGACCTCATTGGTATCTATGCCCATCCGGTTAAACACCATGGCAAGCTCATTCATAAATGCAATATTGATATCCCGCTGACTGTTTTCCACCACCTTTATTGCCTCGGCGGTTTTGATACTGCTGACAGGATATGTCCCCGCTTCAATAACCAATTCATATACCTTTTTTATTTCCGTTAGGGATTCCACATCCATACCGGAAACGATTTTGCGAATATTTTGGAGCCGGTGTACCTTGTCCCCCGGGTTGATGCGCTCGGGCGAGTATCCGACCTTGAAATCTACACCGCATTTCATGCCCGATTCCTTTTCCAATATAGGCACGCAGACATCCTCTGTAACACCGGGATATACAGTGGATTCGAAAACGACAATAGACCCTTTTGTCAGGTTCCGCCCCAGTATCCGGCTGGCCCCTTCGACAGGAGATAAATCGGGTGTATGATCCAGATTGACAGGGGTAGGTACCGCCACAATATGAAACCTGGCGTCCTGAAGCCTATGCTCATCTGCGGTAAATTCTACTGTTGTATTTCTAACGGTTTCGTCGCCCACTTCATGGGTCGGGTCCATGCCTTGTTTATAAAGCTCGATTTTCGCTACGTTTAAATCAAAGCCGATTACATCCACCTTTTCCGCAAATGCGACGGCAATAGGCATACCGACATATCCGAGACCTATCAGGGATAATTTTTCTTTTTTACTTAAAAGGGCATCGTATAAAGACATAATCGTTCTCCTTATTTTTAATTGGTAATCTTCAACGTCCGCTGTCGTCCGGTTTTGATGCAGGATGCTTCTTTTTTGGGAATACATCACGCAGCATGACTGCCGAGAGCATAAGTTTTGTATTGGGACGCATGGCGGGAAGCAGGGCAGGGAACACAATGGAAGAAAGAATCTGCGTCAGTAAGGAAGCAAAGGCCGCGCCGGAAGCCCCCCATAAGGGAATAAATAGCAGATTCAGTCCGATGTTCATAACTGCCGCCGCTGCATAGAGAAATTTCAGGTATTTCTGTTTATTCTCACAGACCAGCCAGGCGTTTCGCGCCACACCAAGATAAGAAAAGGCCGTATACCAGGTAATAATTTTTAGCGGGCCGACAGCCGGCAGATAAGCCTTGCCATATAGTATACTGACAATCAGTTTCCCAAAGACAACAAAACATAAGGAAACAAATACGGAGACATAGAAAACGATGGCATAGAGCTGGCGATTCTTTCTTTCAAATTGGAGTTTATCCGATTTATATAAATTCAAAATGGTCGGATACATCGAATCTATGATGGCGGCCAGCACAAAAACCCATAAGGTGCATATATGGGTCGCAGTGGAATAATATCCAACCTCTGTCTCGTTTAATATATGCTTCAGCATCAGCTTGTCTGTTTGGCCGTAAATAGCCACCATCATACCGGATAATATGTAATGATAGCTTCTTGCAAGCAATTCCCTGGATTTTTTGAATGAAAATTTCAATTGAGGGCCATTGTTTTTCCTATAAGCAATCAACAGAACAACGGCTACTACTATGTAATCGACGGAAGTCGAAAAAGCAAACCAGTAGATATCCTTTTGCAGAATCAGAAGAATAATTTTATACACCGATACCGACGCATATGCTATCAGGGAGGCAATCGAAGTGATTTTGGACTGATAGCGAGACTGAAACCAATAATTTATCGTATCGAATGTCTGAAAAATCAACGCCACACTGCAGAGGACGGCGACAGTAAACAACAGCCGGTCGCCGGCGTCCGCAATCGAAACGATTGATAGGATCATGACGATGGAGCAGAGGCTGGACAGCAATCTCAGCAAAATCGAGGAGCCTATGGCCTCTCCCTGTTCATCCGGATGATCCACAAAGTCCTTAATTATTATAGAGTTAATCCCTAAAGTACAGAATGAGGTGAAAAACGATACATAAGCGGCTATGTAGTTTATTGTGCCGTAATTACCCGGGCCCAAATATCTGGCGGTCAGCAGGCCGACAAGCAGGCTCAAAACCATCTGCGCAATCTTGCCGCCAATCAGCCAGCCCGCATTTTTTACTTCTTTATTCAAAATTTTCATCATAATTCCATTCAATCGCTCTCTTCGCTATATCGCGATAGGAAAATGTTTTTCTCCCCTTAGAAATGGATACCGCCTGCATATCCTGATACAGCTTTTTATGACGATAAATTTTGTCAATTACCTGTTTAATTTCGTCACTGCTGTTCTGATACAGGAACAGACAATTCCCGCCCACGTCTACATGGTCCATTCCTTCCCATTTTTTAAAAACAGCAGGGATGCCGCAAGCGCAGGCCTGCTCCCAGAGAACGGAGTGTGTGCCCGGGAATACCGCCAGATTGGCTGCTAAAAAGTAGTCATAGACCTGTTCGGCATCGATCCATCCGATATAACGTATGTTTTTCCCCGCTGCTAGCTCCCCGATAGTAGCGGAGAAGCTCTCGTTCGCCTGGCCAAATACCAGCAACTTCACCTTAGCATTATCTAGCTCGTTTACAGCCTGCA
Organism: uncultured Eubacteriales bacterium; assembly: GCA_934630995.1. Classification (GTDB taxonomy): domain Bacteria; phylum Bacillota; class Clostridia; order Oscillospirales; family Acutalibacteraceae; genus CAKTXU01. Next base: position 25,849 of record CAKTXU010000001.1, on the reverse strand, counting down.
TCAAAAGATGGATATTCTTTGCCTCATCGATTTTTCCGCCTGTGATTATCAGAAAATCGTCTTCAGCAATAGTATATCTTTTGCGGATATCCTCGCTTATTTCAGTTTTTCTGCCAAAATGAATTTTGTCGTCGTCCCCACCCATAACCAGGACACCTGATTTTGACGGACGAATTCCAAAAATCCTTTCCTGATAGGAAACCCTACAGGGGGTGACGCCAAATACTTTGGAATATACCTTCTGCATTTTTTTATTCAGTAGTCTATAAAAGAAAATCAGCAGACTTCCCTTTCGGCCGGGTGGAAAATTGGCATTATACTCATCAAGATGATTATCTGCGATTACAACACACTTTGGGTTGCACCTTTTCACATAACGATATACCTGCAGGACTGAAATATTTCCCAAGCCGTGTACCATTATAAAATCCGGCTTCAGTTCCTCTAAAAGCTCATGGATTCGATAGTATTTCAGCACCGCTGCTATTTTCCGGGGAAAAAAGCGTACATAATCCAGTCTGATAATGTGGACGCCGTCCGGAAGAAAATAATCGCCTGTCTCGACTATAGAGATTCTATTCCCGGTCTGCGTCGTGTTCGTCGTTATTACGGTTACGTCATGGCCGGCCTTTCTATGATATTTTGGAATCAGATTATCCTGATATCCCCAATTATCGTTATACGGCGCTTGAAGGCAAATATGAAGAATCTTCATACGACTCATCTTTCTGCTCAATAGATTTTTGCTGCACATAATATGATTCCCGTTATAGGATATTATTTCCTATGATGCAAAATAGCGATTTATCTTAACAGATTTTTGTAAACAGCCATGTATTCTTGGTGTTTTTGATTTTTATCAAACCTGGAAGCGCGTTCAACACAGGACGCAGAGGAATATGGCTTATCCCCGCACACATGAATAATCTCTGCCAGCAATGCATCTATGTCGTCGTATGCCACAACAGAGCCGGAGGAGGGGTCGATGCATTCAGGACTTCCCCCCGTTTGAAATGTGACCACAGGTGTTCCGCAGGCCAAGGCTTCCAAATTGACCGTCGGAAAGGTATCCTCTCTTGTAGGATTGACAAATACATCGGAAGTACTATATATTTCAGCAAGCTCTGCCTGATTTTGTGTGTGGTCTATGGAAATGATATTGTCAGGCAGGCCGTGAGCCAGCTCCTTACCAATACCGACAAGAACAATCTGATATTTTTCCGAATCTAAACGCCTGGACAGTTCAATGAAGACATCCAGCCCTTTACGATTGCTCCAGGATAATGAAACGCCGAGGACAATATGTTTTCCTTGTGGAATCAAATGCTTATCTTTAAAATTACCTGTGATCTGTTTGAATACACTCAAGTCGATTCCATTATGGATTACCCTAACGGGATAAGCCTTCAGGAAGGACTGCTTCACCAAATCCGCTAGCCACTGCGATGGTGTGACAAGGGTCAAGTCATCAAGTCCTGTGAACCACTTTTTTTTGAGAGTAAACATCAGTTTGCTTTGGTCCACATAACTCTTAGGATACGCCTTGTATTGCGGACAATGATGACACCCGGTTTTCCATTTTTCACAGCCAATCATAGCGAAATGAGGGCACCCGCCTGTAAAGGCCCAGCAATCATGAAGGGTCCAGACCAAAGGGATGCGATACCTTTTAGCGTATCTCATGAATGCAGGAAAGCAAAAACAACAGCCGTGCAGATTGTGCAGGTGTATGATATCAGGACGGAGCTTTTTCAATTTTCTTATCAACTGTAACGTCCCGAGATAAGAGAAGCACCCATTCAAACCCGTCAGCAAATGGAGTATGTAATGCAACCCGTTATCCAGAAAAGACCCATAGTATTCATGCCCCATCGGGGCCTGGGGGAGCTTTCGGTATTTTACTGAAAACAGATGCGTTGAATACGTTGCGGCAAGGATTCCCCTCAGTCGCGCAACCTCTGCAAGCTGCAGCATTATCCTTCCCGTACTCCCGTTTTCGCACATGTTTATCTCAGCAACTATCATTTGTGGTATCCTTTCCGTATTTTCGGCCGGACAAATGGTGTACGGATATATTGGCTATATAGGACTGCATTGTGGCAATGGAAGACTTGTTTAAAGCAATCGCATTCACAAGCTTTTTTCCTCATTACACCGACACAGATTCCCAGCAGGAGAAAGAGGAGATTTTCATTCAAAAAAGAACCCGATAAAAACAATTTGATTACGCTGCAACAGAAGAGCAGCAGAATGAATCCTTTTTCTCTTCCGAAATCGCTGTATCTGACGCCCTTTAAAATGATGAGGAAAACGGCCAGCAAAAGGGCGGAGCCCAACACAACGCCAAAGGATATCCACAACTCAATGGCAAGATGGTGGGCATAGGTGCCGGTTATAACCCGATCTCCGCATAAACCGTAGCCGACCATCGGTTTGTCGGCAATATAGCCGTAAAGTGTGGTACGTATTATGTCGCGATCGCTAGAAACGAAAAACTGATTGCTGGATATTTTTGAAAAGATACGGGTGCTCAATCCTAACGCTGAGGAGACCGTATTTAGAAAATCAAGTATATAATCAAGTGAAAACCAGATAATTAAAGCCGCACACAGCACGAGCAAAAGGTATCGAAAGCTTCTTTTTTGTTTTTTGAAAAAGATGATATACAGCAAAACAAAGGAAGCCAGACAAACGATAGGTCCACGGCTGCCGTAAGCGATTATTAATATGCTGCCTAATATGACGGCCGTAATCTTTATAATGGGCTTTCTTTTATCCGTATCTAAAAACAATACACATACATGGGGCAATAAATTGTAGGAGGCGGTCATGTTACCGACATAGACCGAAGTCGTCGAGTCCATGGTTTCCCCTAAAACAACGGAATAAAAAAACTGCGCAAAAATAGTTACACAGGAAACGCCGTATAACAGCGGGTACATTCTTTCATAGTTGAAACCTAATCCGACAAAATAATAGGGGAAAACGATGAAAATAAAGGGAACGCCGATGTCGAAGATATCGGCTCTATTGGATGGATAAAAAAAATAGTGACACAGAAACAACAAAATCAACAGCATATATAGGCATATATCCGACGGCTTTATCTTTTTCAGCAGGTAGGGGAGAGCCATTGTAAGAAAAAAGAGAATAAGCGCCGTTAAAACAAAATCTGCGGCATAACGCACGATAGGAACACGCAGCAAAACTGCCTTGAAGAACTGCAATAAAATCGTTCTACTCCACAGGCAAACAAACAGCCCTATAAACCAGATGTCATTTTGAGCAGGCTGTATGCTATTCACCCTGGATAGTGTCTTCCCAACTTGTAAGCCCATATCTTCTCACCTCAGTTCCACTGCGTAGTTAAACGATTCTTCCTATCAGCTCTAATATCTTTTTTGTTTGAACTATGTGATTCTTTGACGATAAAACAAAATCGTAGGCCTTGCGACAATGTCGTATCAGCATATCTTCGGGCATAGCAGCAACCTCTAAAATTTTTTCTGCCAAGGAAGCCGCGGAATTATCCGCAGGATAAAATATATAAGGGTCGTATTCGTCGGGTATGCCGTCGAGCTTATAGGCAATAAGCGGTTTACCGGAAGACAGATATTCCATATTTTTTGAGGGAAAGCTGTATTTGGTAAATTCTTCGTTATTTTGTCTCGGGTTCACCAACAACGTTGCTTTTTTCTGCAATTGCAGAACTTCCGAGCGGGGAAGCTGCCCCATAAAGACGATACGGGTATCTTCACCGGCCGCAGCTTTAATCGCGGATTCGCTGTCTCCCACCCCGCATATCCATAATCTGAAATTATCATCGCGTAACTGACGAAATGCCTCCAACAAATGCAAAACACCAAATTTTCTATGTAAAGTTCCCGCATACAACACAATTTTTTCTTCTTTATAGATCTCCCTCACGGGCACCTCTCTTTCTGCAACTGAGGCGATACCCTCCACGACGCAATAGGGCTGCTCGATATGCATATAATCGGCCATATATTTTGTCAGCAAAACGAATGCGTCAATACAGGATAAAAGCCCGTAGGCCTCTTCCGATTGGCGCTTTGAAAAAAGGCTCTGCAATAGGCTCTTTTTATCCGACAGGCAGGTCATGTCCGGCAGGTCGGCAACAATCGCGCAAATCTTCACCGTTGGGAAGTCCTGCTTTATCTTGGTAACCGCTTTGAGAAAGGGAGAGGCTATCGTGTAAACAAACAGAATTTTTATATCGTCAACCGATTTGCACCATTTCTTTAAAGCGCTGTATATTCTCTTAGACTTACAGGCATTTCGGATGAGCTTTATATTACAAAAGCCTATATTGACGCCGTTTTTACCGAATTTGGATTGGAAAATAAGCGGGCGCCTGTAATATTGTGGGAAGCTCCCCGCCGGCATGACGTTAAACAGCGGGATATCTTCTCCGATATTTGAACAGAATCCTTCATAAAGATGCCATTGCAGCACATTGGCGGCATCCTGCATGGTATGGCTGGAATTTTTAAGGAAGTCTTCTTCCATCTCCGGAGGAATCAGGGTGGACAGCATGGCGTATCTCATAGTTTACGTTCCTTGTTAGTATTAGAGATTGTAAGGGAAATGCAGGGGGAGGGTGAAACGGCTATTTTTTCACGCTGTGTATGCCGCGGAGCATCTGCCGATAAGCTTTTTTCCAGCCATACTGTTTATAGCGGCTGTTTCGGTGCTTAAAGCAATTGTACAGTGCAATAAATCTCCCCATGTTTCTGTCTAGCGCATAGTAAAATACACCTTTATCAAAAAAGAAGTCGTCCGTATAGCCTTGAAACCAAGTCGATTCCCTATCGCTGGTCAATTCGGCGATAGCAACCGGAACAGCTAGTACTCGCAGCTTTCTTTTTAGACATTCGTACAAAAAAATACTGTCTTCTCCGCTGCTGTATTTCGCTCCCCCGCCGAATAGGAGATGAAAACAGATATTGTTGAATTGTACGCTTTCGCGCCGGAAGGCAAGTCTTGCTGCGCCGTATTTGCCATAATTGAATCTGTGGATTTTTTTTACGTTGCTGTTTTTATAGATGGTGGGGCTCTTTTGGTTTAGATTGAAAATCAGGACATCGGTGTGGGGATACCGGTCGAACAAATCGGAGACTACTTTTTCATAACCGTCGATGAAAACCATGTCGTCATCCGCCAGCACACACACATCCGCCTCGCTGCGCATTAATACGGTATTTCTATTCAGCCCCACGCCTCGTTCATGGAGAGAAAGCCATTTTACGGGATTACCGCCATAGGAAAATTCCTCGATTTCATCGCGGTCACACTGGTTACCGACAATGGCCGGCGTCTGTATATTCATTTTTTTCAACAGGGAATAATCCTTTTGGTCGGTGGTCACCACCAACGTCTGTATATTCATGGAAACGCTCCTGTTTCATGCATATATCATGTGTAATATGCGACACAGCGTTTCTCCGCTGTGCCGCATATTAAAACATGAAAGGTTTATGGAATTACTAATTCGTCAACGAACAACCGCATGAATGCCGTTTTTTACCGCGTACTGATGCGCTAAGGAGTTATTCGCAACATATACGGTAACATTTTCACCGCATACATAGAAAATAGCAGAGCCGATATGGGTGACGCCGTCAGGGATATAAACGGTTTCTAGGGATGTGTTGTCTCTGAACGCATAGGAGCCGATTATCGCAAGGACGCTGTTCTCCTCAAACGCCACCGTCCTGAGGCCGGAGAAGTAGAACGCATTGTCCGCAATTTCCCTCAAGGACGCGGGAAGCGTCACCGTTTCGAGACTGCTGCAATAGCCGACCGCGCCCTTGCCGATGACCTCGAGCTTGCTGCCCTCTTCAAATATGAGAGAGGCGAGGGCCGTGCACTGATAGAAGCTGAACTCACCGATGACCGTGATGTCCTTGCCTATCACAACCGTCTTGATTTCTTCTCTGTACAACGCCCAGGGTGCCGCATTCGCGCCGTATTTGGAATAGCCGTAGTCGGCAATCGCGCCCATGCCAGAAATCTCAAGCGTTCCGTTATCGTACAGCGTCCAGACGGCGGTCTGTCCGCAGGCGCCGCTTGCTTTTACCCGCGGAGAATGCGGTCTGACCTCCATCTTGAAACGATTTTTTACCGCATAGTCATAGGAGTATGTGTCATCCGCCACCTGAACGGTCGCCTCATTGCTGTTGTACAGGATGCTGGACCCGAGTTCCTCAACGGTTTCGGGAATAAAGAGGCTGACTAAGGACGTGTTGTCTCTGAACGCATAGGAGCCGATTATCGCAAGGACGCTGTTCTCCTCAAACGCCACCGTCCTGAGGCCGGAGAAGTAGAACGCATTGTCCGCAATTTCCCTCAAGGACGCGGGAAGCGTCACCGTTTCGAGACTGCTGCAATAGCCGACCGCGCCCTTGCCGATGACCTCGAGCTTGCTGCCCTCTTCAAATATGAGAGAGGCGAGGGCCGTGCACTGATAGAAGCTGAACTCACCGATGACCGTGATGTCCTTGCCTATCACAACCGTCTTGATTTCTTCTCTGTACAACGCCCAGGGTGCCGCATTCGCGCCGTATTTGGAATAGCCGTAGTCGGCAATCGCGCCCATGCCAGAAATTTCAAGCGTTCCGTTATCGTACAGCGTCCAGACGGCGGTCTGTCCGCAGGCGCCCTGAGCCACTACCTGTGGTACTTTTTCACGGAGCTGAACTTTAAATCCATATTTTTCAGCGAACTGCGCGGCATATGTACCTTCGGCAACCTGTAATACCAGGTCAGCGTTATGTTTTTCAAAAGCTTTTTCATTTATGCTTTCCAAGCTATCCGGCAAATAAATACTCTTGAGGCTTGTCCAGTAGCCGAAAGCACACCACTCAATCGTCTTGACGTAATCGGGCAGAATCAATTCTTTGATTCGGTTTAAATAGTGGAAAGACTGATAACCGATGGTTTCCAGTTTACTGCCCTCTTCAAATACAATTTCCTCGACATAATACGCATGAGCCAACGCAAATCTAGCGATGGAGGTGATGTCCTTACCGATTTCCACCCGGGTGATGGACTCTCTCAGCTTGGCCCAGGGAATGGTCGCGTTGGACTGATGGTAGTACATATCGCCGCTGCCGCTGAATTTCAAGGTGCCGTTTGCATAAAGGACAAAATGGGCCTCAACCCCCGCCCAGCCTGCGAGAACGACGTCGGAGGATGCTGCGCTGACGAATACGCCCTTTTCGAAAAGGCAGGTTTCTCCGCCTATGACATATTCACCGTCATAGGCAAGCCCTTTCCCATCGAAATAGTACGGGGTGTTGGAGATATAGCTGTATCCTGTGATATAGCTGTCGTTGGAGAGAAAATACATCCGTCCCCGGGGTGTATCGATGAATCCGGAGAAAAGCGCGTCGGGCTGATAAATACCGTTATCATCGAATACATAGGCAACGCCGCCGATGACATAGGCGCCGGTTACCATGACGCCGTCGGCATAATAGGTATTGCCGTTGACCCAGCCCTCGGCAATAACGCCGTCGATGTAAATTTTGCCTTCGTACTCGCCGTTCATGACTTCATGACAGTTGGCACAGGTCAATTTGTTGTCGATGACAATATAGTTGTGGCCTGTGGCGGGAAGCGTTTCGCCCCAGTCGACAACCGAGTTGCACACGGAGCAAACCGTGCGCCCGATATAGCCTACCTCGGTGCAGGTCGCCGCCTTATCGGCAATCGCAGCCGCGGTATGGGTATGCCAAGTACCAATGGTGTTTTTCAGGTTGGCGATACTGCTGTTCAATTCGGTTTCCACATCTGTTTTCGTATTGGAGAAGCCGGCCACGTAATTGTTCGCGTCGACGGTATATCCGTCAATATAGGCCACCGCACCGGATTTGACCTTATAGCTCAGGATGATTTGCGGTGCATGGTTTTTGGAATTCCACTGTGTCGCCGCGTCCACGCCGGCACTGCCGTTCCAGTACCAGTTGCGCACGGGGATGGTCGCTAACACTGCCTCGCCCGTTGCGGCGCTGCTACCGGTTCTGGTCAGAGTGATGGTCGCGGTGCAAGCATTCCTATCGACGGTATAGGTTGAGGTGAAACCGTTCAGCACGGTCATGTGCTCCAGCTCCCAGGTGGAGGAGCTGTTCAGCCAGATGGTGGTGGTGATGCTCTGTATTTTGGATACATCCGACGTCTTGAGGAGAAGGTTATACTGCGCGCCTGTTTTCAGTAATCCTGCCTCAAGAGCCTGACCCTCAAGGGAGACGACGGGATAGCTGCTGCCGGCGGCAATGACGATCTGCCTTGTAACTCTTGTATAATTGCCCTGGTTATCGGCGATCTCAAAGGCAATATCATGCGTGCCGTCGGGAAGAACGATGCCGGCCGCGGAAATTTTGCCCGCGGCGTAATTCGTCGTGACAGCCTGACCGTCTACATAAATCTGCGCGGTTGTCGGATTTAGTCCCGTGAAGTTGTCTCCATGGGACATATCTTCCGCGACATCCGCTGTTACGCTGATAGTGTTGAAGCCGATGGTACGGCCGTCCAGCGCATAGCTGTTAAGGTCGTCCAACACCAGCGGGTTGCTCACAAGCGGTGCGTCCCGGTCGTCGACAACGTCACTGTAATCCAGAGTGATGTCGTCGATATAGAAGGTGCATCTTTCCGCTCCGTAGGCGGAAGAGGAGACGATGAACTGGATGAAGGCCGGGGCATAATCTGTCCTGGCGCCGTCCTGCCGCGCCCCATAGACGCTGCTGGTCACATAAGTCTTGGATATGGCGTCCAAATCGCAGTAGACATAAGCCCATCCGGCCTCGGGGATGTTTTCTGAGGTTAGTTTGGAAAAGCCCTTGTCGACATACTGGTAGGTGAAATAGAGGTAAGCGGTGTTGAGCTTTCCGTCGGCAGTCTCATAGGTATAGGCGAGCCTGGCGCAACTGCCGACCGCCTCCTGCGGTATGTACATCCACATGCCGAGGCGGGTGCCGTTTACGCCGTTCTTCACATCGCGGTAGGTCAGCAAATCGCCCAGATAGTACAGATAGGCGTACTGCCATTCTCCGTGCTCCGTACTCTGCAGATAATCCATCGTAACGCCCAAGGAATATTGGCCGTTTTTGACCTGGCCGCCGTTTTCCCTGGTAGCCAGAAAGGTATCCATATTTACATTGGACGAGTAGTTTCCAGACTCAGTGGTCGAATAGATGTTGGTATATCCGCCGGTGTACCCGGAGTTCACCATGCCGTAATAATCGGTCCAGTCGGAGATGTCCGCGTTCTCAAAGTCGAACAGAATATCGGAGCCCTTGCCGAAGGTGATAGTAACCGCTATCGGGTCCAGGGCGTCGGCGTACCGGTAGGCGGCCGTCAGGGTCGCGCCGCCAATCGACTCGTCTTCGGCAGCGGTAAAGGTAAAGCCGTTCATGTTTCCCGCCGCCGTGTCGGACAGGGTAAAGGCGTAGGCGTCGGCCGTCGCATACACCTCCGCGCCATTGTACATGGCCGTTATGGTCATGTCCGAGGACTTACCGTAGGGAACGGTCTTGGCGGAGGAGGAGAAGGCGATGGAGGTGGGATTGACAAGGGTGATATCCAGCTCACCGACCACCTTGCCCCCGTGCAGCATTTGCGCCGTAACCGTACCGGTTTTTCCGTTGGAGCTGAAAACCCCGTCGGCGATGGTTCCGTAGGAGTCGTTGGACAGCGTCCAGGTCACATCGGGGGGGATTTCAGCGCTGTGTCCGCCCTTGTCCGCACCTGTGGCGGCAATCCTTACCTGGGAGTGCGGCGCATGGAACGCATATTCCGTGCTGAGGTTGGCATGGTCAAATGTCCCGTCCGCAGCAGCCGTGGAAATGACCATAATCGTATTGGAAACGGAACGCACGGTGCCGTCACAACAGCTGTTTCTGACGACAACCTCATCCGTACCCTCCAGCTTTGCCGCATAGGTGGCGGATCCGCCGCCGTCGAGCTCAATGGCCGCGACGCAGCCCAGGCTCAGCATGATTTCCGCCTGCTCCTGATAGTTGAGGCCGACGGAGTAAGGGCTCTGGTTGCCGTCAGCCACCATCAGCACCACATTGCCGTCCGCCTTGATGCCGACAGTCGAGCGGGGATATTTGTTCGTCGTATCAAGTCCGGAAACTATCTGACCGTCCCAGACCAGCATACGGTAACCGCCGACCGCTTCCTGGACATTGTCCGCATACTGACTGAACGTCCCTCTTTTCCCAATCATAGCGGTGCCGTCTTTCATGACGGCGAAGAACTCATAGCTGTTCCCCATACTGTTGCCGTTGATATTGACGCCTTCCATGACGAAAGCGCCGGTGGGCTGGCCTGTTGATACATTGTAATAGGAGGCGTTAGTGGACGCGACGACATTGTACCCGCGTTTTTCTTTTGCGGCCGACGCCTGCTCCATAACGGTCGCCTTGCCCCAAACGCCTGTATTGTCGTTGTCATGGTAGTTGGCCTTGACAAGGACGTCGCTGTTTGTCGCGATATCTGCCGAAATTGCATAGTAGACGATGCGTTTGCCCTGCGCATCATATGCCACTATCTCCTGCTCCTGTACGCCCGGCGCCAGAGCTGAGGTCTTGGTCGAGGCAATGGTCAGGGATGTTTCTGCACCCGTTGCAAATACCGCAAGCGGCATCGCACTAAGCAGCATGAGCAGACACAAAACGATGGATAGCGCGCGGTATGCTTTGCTGTGTTTCATGGGTTCCTCTCCTTTAAGCGTATTATAGTAAGCCTTTCGGCATTACTTCCTTGTTAACGTATGCTTCTCGTATACACTTCAAATTCCATATCGTCGCGGTAATGCGCGTATGCCGTATAGGAACGCTCCGTATCCACCAGAATGGCATGGACCGTTCGATCTTCCTCCGGCGGAATGGTCATATAGTCTCCATACAAGGTGCGCAATAACAGGTCATAATGGGCGGAAATGGGAACCGTTAAGTTCTCAAAGCGGGTTTCCTTCACATCCTCAAACCAGGCCCTCGGATACACGCCTTTTTGGTATCGGGAGGTACCGCCGAAAAACGTATGCACCAGCTCGGAATCCTTCTTTGTGCGCCTTACCACTATGTTGTAAAAAGGGTTCATAGGAAAAAACCGGGATACGGATACCGCCAGCTTTTTGAAATGACTGTTTGTATCATACCCGCGCTTCAGCATGGATTTCGCAATGACAATCCGGGAGCAATAATATTGCAGCCTCCTGATAAATGCGCATTCGGACGCATTGTCGCAGGGAAAGATGTCGATATATATTCCCTGATGTGTCTCACTGTCCTTCGGATGATACTTTTCAAGACAGGCGGTATGGTTTTTTCGTAATTTTGAAAAGTACATCGGCCAATGGGAAGAGAACTCCGCCTGAACAAAATACTTGTTCGCAGATAACTCATCCGACGCCACCGCAAGAAAGCGATTGTAAGCAGGCCGCAGCATAACGATATCCAAATCGTCATCCCATGGAATAAAGCCCTGATGCCTAACGGCACCCAAAGCGCTTCCGGCAAACAGCATATAGGGAATGTCGTGCTTTTTACAGACTCTGTCAAACTCCGTTAAGAGCTCCAGCAAAACCTGCTGATGTTCTTTTATCGTTGCCAATACGTCTCTTTCCCTCTTGGTTAAATTTTTCAATTGTTTCGACAATCAAGCTGTAGGTGTTTTTTCTGTCGAACTTCTCTTCCGCGCATTTTCTTGCCCGCACGCCCATTCGCAATCTCATTTCACGGCTGCTGATAAGGACCGTCAGCTTTTCAGCCATATCTTTGGCACATTCACATGTGCAGCTCAACCCCATATCATACTCGTCAATCAGGTTTCTGTACTCGACATTTTCCTGGCTGTTCAATACCGGGAGCCCTGCGCCGGCGTAATCAGCGTGTTTGTTGATAATAGAAGCAGCAGAATTCTTTTTGATAGGATTGACCGCCACATCACACCTGCAGAGCACGGACACCATCTGTTCGTAAGGCAGCATTCCCGTAAACAGGACATTTAACGCGAGTACGTTCGCGTAGTCCTCTAACTCCCGCCGCAGAGGTCCGTCACCGATAACGACCAGTTTCAGCCGTTTGTAAAAAGGTTTGTCCTTTAACCGGCTAAGACAGTTAAAAACCGTCTTTAAATCATAGCTGTGCCCGAGTGTCCCGGCATAGCCCAGCCAGATTTCTTCCGCGGGTTTATGAATAGGAGATACCGTGGTTTTAAATCGGTCAAACTTCGATAATTCTGTTCCCAGAAACACGACACCCGCTTTTTCACATTTTTTATTCACCTGCAAAGCCCGCCGTGCATATGTCTCAGAAACCGCTATGATTTCGTCCGCCGCCGCGTATACGGCATTGGCCCGCCGCCGGAAGGGATAAAACATCATTTTTCCGGCCACGGGAATTTTAGCCACCATCTCAAAGGCTTCCGGCCATAAATCCTGTATATCGATAATTAAAGGAATGCGATGTTTCCGTGCGAATTTTGCCGCTTCGAATGCAAAATCCAGGGAGGGGACGGCGCAATAGATGACATCCGGCTTTTCCGTTTGCTTCAGCCGCTTTCGCAGATTTCTGGAAAGGATATAATGGCTAAAAAACCGTTTCATACAAATATTTTTTGCATAGCCGGGCTCATGCAGCGTTGTCAGTTTACACTCTTTATAGGTGGATACATCGAAAACATGCCGTTTTATGCTGTGAATAAAATCGCTTGTGATAATTTCCACGCTGTGCTGCCGTGCGGTAAGCATGTCCGCCAGGGTCAGAAACCGGCTGTTGAAGGTTTCGGGATGCGCAATATCTCCCAGATATTGCGCAATGATGGCAATTTTCAAAACGTCCTCCTATGTATGGAACGAGTATGAGGCGGCTTATATTCCTAATCTATCCGTTTGGCGGGCACTCCGACATATGTGCCGCGTTCATCGATATCCTTCACCACGGCTGTTCCAGCTCCTATCACGCAATCAGCGCATATGGTCACTTGATGGATGATGTTGGCACCCATTCCCACGAAAGTACGCCTGCCTGTATGAACAGTCCCTGCAAGATGCGCTCCGACGGAGATGTGGGTGAACGCCTCGATGGTGCAGTCATGATCGATGGAGCTGCAGGTATTGACAATCACCCCGTCGCCTACTCGGACTCCGGGATTGATGACGGCACCCGCCATGACTGCCGTGCCGGCGCCTATGGTGACACCATCCGCAATCACAGCTTTGGGATGAAGCAACTTCACTATCGTTGCATGATGTTCGGATAACTCCGTGAAAATTCGTTCACGAACGGCATTGTCCCCAATCGCCACAAAAAAGTCTGAAGCAGTCACATAGCGGACAAAATCCTTTACCTTTCCGAGCACGGGTAGTTTATCGTCGAGGAAGGCTATATCGGTGTAACCTGACAATCCTGCGACATCTTCCATGACCCTGCCATGGCCGCCGGCGCCTATAATGATCAACCGCCGCCTATTCATACGTGGATTTCCTCACTGTTCACAGGTGCTCCCTGAAATACTTCCATCGTCGCCGAAACATCGGAAGAGATACCCTCTCGTTTCAGCACGATTCTGATCGTATCAAAAAGAATTCTCATATCACCGCGTAAAGAGATTTTCTCTATATAGGCGACATCCAGTCGGAATCTCTCATCCCAGGAAAGCGTATTGCGTCCATGCACCTGTGCATAGCCGGTGAGGCCGGGGCGGATATCGTGGCGGCGGCGCTGTTCTTCCGAATACAAGGGCAAATATTGGACCAACAGCGGCCTGGGACCGACCAAAGCCATATCTCCCCTTAGGATGTTCCACAGTTCGGGAAGCTCGTCGAGCGATGTGTTCCGCAGCATTCTGCCGTATGATGTAAGCCTTTGCTCATCCGGCAGGAGACCTCCATCCGGACGCCTCTTATTGCTCATGGTGCGGAATTTGATCAGACAAAATATCTTTTCCCGGCCGTCTTTTCCCTTCTTACCCGGTCTTGGCTGCACAAAGAACGGGTTGCCGCGCATGGCGATTGCTCCGGCTATTATCAGAAATAACAGCAGCGGCAACAGCACGATGAGTGCCGTCAACGACAGCCAAAAATCGATAAATCTTTTAAAAAATTTTGCGTACATACTATCTCCAACTTATGTATTTACTCAAAGCAGGATTTGACGACCTCCATGACGATATCCTGCTCTTCAGGCGTCATTTTGATATCGCTCGGCAGACACAGACCGCGATTGAAAATATCCGCGCCGACATCATCGCCGGTATTTGCAGGGATGAAAATGTTATCTTTATAAACTGGCTGCATATGCATGGGCTTCCAAATAGGGCGGCCCTCCGCATTCTGCTTATCCAGTGCTTCGAGAATTTCCGCAGGACAGGATTTCCCTTGTTCCGGTTCATAGCTTGCCTGGCAATGCGTTCTGCGCTGCTCACACATGGCTTCTTTGCCGATAAGTAGACAAGACAGCCAGTAATTCGGCTCGGCGTTTTCGGCATCGAAGGGATTCATGATAACCGGAAGATTCCTGAAGCCCTCCCTGTATCTTTCATAAATCGCTTTCTTCTGCGCAATATGCTCTTCCAGATGGGGCAACTGTCCTCTTACAACTCCCGCGGTCACGTTTGACATGCGGTAATTATGGCCGATTTCACTGTGTTGATACCAAGGGGCGGCGTCTCTTGCTTGCGTTGAAATTTTGCGGGCATGGTCGGCCGCCTCTCTATCATCGGTCAAAAGCATACCGCCGGCAGAGCCGGTGATGATTTTGTTTCCATTAAAGGAAATGGCGTTGTACTTGCCGAAAGTACCGGTTTGTTTCCCTTTGAAGATGGCTCCTAGAGATTCGGCGGCGTCCTCAATCAAGACGGCGCCGAATTCGTCGCAAACAGCTTTTATCACGTCGAGTTTAGCGGGTGTTCCATACAGGTTGGCTGCAATAACGACTTTTGCGTGGGGATAGAGGACAAACGCTTTCTTCAACGCCACCGGATCCATATTCCACGTATCTCGTTCAGTATCGATAAAAATAGGTATGCCGCCCTCATAAACGACAGGATTTACCGTGGCCGCGAAGGTCATATCAGAACAAAAAACGTAGTCCCCCGGCTTTACTCCTGCGAGTTTCACCGCAAGGTGCAAAGCAGCAGTGCCACAGGAGAGCGCGAGGGCATATTGGCCTCCCAACTTCTCACCAACAAACCGTTCCACCTCATCAATATTCGCCCCTATCGTGGACATCCAGTTTGTCTTATACGCCTCTGTCATATAGATAAGTTCATCCCCATGCATCGTCGGTGAGGACAGATATAGTCTTTTCTCAAACGCTCTCAATTTCATTTCGTACCTCTAAGTTTTCGCAGGTTTATTACCTTATGGGCAAATCCATTTATCAGACGAAGCTCTCCATATTCCATCAAATAAACTGAGGAATGGATTCCGCATCCACGTGGGCGCCGTGGGGAAGGACACAGCGTTTGGGGATGGTGAGGCCCGGCGCGATATAGCACATGTCCCCCACCACCGCGCCGACATCCAGCGTCACATTCGAGGAAACAATAGCCCCCCGCCCGATGTGGACGCCCGTTCCCACGGTCGCACGCGCCTCGATTATCGACGCCCCTCCTATGCTCACCGACGGGCTGATATAGGCCGACGGGCTTATCAGGTTCGGCACGATATACCCCGCCTCCTCCAGCAGCGTCAGCCATTCCCGCCGCAGCTCGTTGTCCCCGAACGCCGGAAACGCCATCGGGTATTCGTTCAAATACTGCCGGTAATCCGCACACGCGCCGATGGCCTCCGTTTTCCGCGGGTCGTCATCCAGAAAACGGATGCTGTCGAATATCTCCTTGGCCTGCGCCGTCTCCAGCACCGCGTGGCCGTGGTCGCCCGCCCCCAGTATCAGCAGATTCATCCGGCGCACCGTATCGGCAGGAATAAATTCATATACAGGCCCCAGCAGGTGGTTCGCCAATTCGACATCGTCGGGGATGAAATCCGCAAACCGCGCTTTGAGTTGATTGGGGAAACGCCGTCCCGTCCAGGCGCACACCGTTTCCGCTGAAATCCCGCATTCCAGACACCGGCGCACATAGAAGCTGCTGAGGGTTTCCACCGTCAGGGTCGGCGCGATATTGTGCCGCTGGTTGTAGGACCGGAGCAGTACCTGCAGCCGGTTGAAGGCAGCTGCATACTCCTCCGTGCCGGTTGCGACATAACAGCTGCCGGAGGGATACAGCCCCGCCCGTTCCTCAATGCGGGTTAAAACGTCCCGGGGAATCGGCGCCGTGTAAGGCGTGATGTCCTGCATGGAAAACCGTTCGGCGCCTTTGGCGTTCCTGCTCTCCGCCCGCACGATGCTGCGGGACACCGTGACCCGCGCTTTTGACAGGTCGATATCCCCCCAGCGAAGAGCGGAGATGATTTTCAGGGTGAAGCCCAGCTTGAGACAGAGATACAGGGCGGTGTTCTCCGGGTCGGCCATACTGAGGAACAGTCTTTCGGCCCCGGCGGCCTGTTCATGGCTGAGGAAGAACT
Source organism: uncultured Eubacteriales bacterium (assembly GCA_934630995.1). Lineage (GTDB taxonomy): Bacteria > Bacillota > Clostridia > Oscillospirales > Acutalibacteraceae > CAKTXU01. The sequence goes on along the minus strand of CAKTXU010000001.1, from coordinate 9,291 downwards.
CCTCCTTCCTGCGGCGCTCTTTGCGCTCACCGAGCTGCAGCAAGTCCTTACGCCGGAAGGCTGTCAGCGGGTTAACGGGAAGAAAGCCCTGAGACACGGCGTATTTGCAGGCACCGTTGAGCACGGTATATACGTTTTTGACGCCGGTGTCGCCGATAGTGAGATGATGCAGTTTATCAAAATATTGACTGAGAATCTCGTCATTGAGCTCATTCAAAAAAATATTGCCGATATACGATTGGATCAGCTCAGCAGCCTGACCGTAGATGCGCAGCGTCCTGTCGTCGTAGTGGTCATTGCACATCAGCAGCCATTCGCCTATCGCTTCATCAACAGTCATATCTCTCTGGATCTTCTTCGCTGTCACGGTCCCTCTCCTGTCCGAATTTCTGGAAGCACTCGATATACAAAAACAATATCAGCATGTTTTGCAGGGTACAGTTTATCATTTTATTATGTTTTCGTCAACATATTACTCGATAAAAATCGACTCATTTCAATTATCCGGCTTTTTCCATACATATTTTGAGATTTTAGCCAGACAACACAAGGAAAGGATATACAGCAAAAAACCACCTGCGGGCCATACAGCATGGCTCACAGGTGGTTTTTCAGGGGCTTTAAAGGCCGTGGCCCCGACCGGCATGGTTCCTCAGTTTACAGGCGAAAAAGCCGCCGGAGTTTCCGGCGGCCTTGGAGAGAGCGGGGGCCTGTCATCAGAGGATATCGAGAAAGCGGCGGAGATTCTGGAGGCCGTATTCGACGGCCATCCCGGGGGGCTCCATCCCCTCAAACTCCACCCCTATGAAGCCGTCGTAGCCGACGGATTTCAGAATGGACAGACACTGCGGCACCGGCACCACGCCGTGGCCTATGACGGTGCCGCGCAGATAATTCCCGGCACGGGTACGGAAAAAGCCGGAGCCGGGTGAAAATGCCGCGCCGCTTTTAAGCAGGAAATCCTTGGCATGCACATAAAACGCATAGGGAGCCAGGCGGCCCACCGCCTTTTCCGGCGCTTCGTCGGCACAAAGGAAATTTCCCATATCCACCAGGAGGCCGAAATTGGGATGGGCCACCCCGTTGACAAGCTGTTCCATCCTGTCACTGTCCTGGCAGAAGGTGCCGTGATTCTCCACCATGGTTTTGATACCCCTGGCGGCGGCATATTCCGTCACCCGCCGGCAGCCGTCAAGCAGGGTGGGGAGTATGTTTTGAAATCCGCGCTGACTCCGGTTCCCCGCGGGGAATCCCCAGGCGGCGTCGTGTCGCATTCCCGCGGCTCCTAGAATGCGGGCAATTTCCACTTCCCCTTTCAGCCTTTCCACCTCTGCGTCCAGGCTGCCGCCCGATCCGGATAAAAAATCGGCGGCAATGGTGTAATTGATCACAGGCAAATCCAGCGCCTCACACTGGGAGGCGATCCGTCCCGCATACTCCTCCAAGCCGGAGCCGTCATGCGGATACAACCCCGCTATTTCCACCCCCTCGAAGCCCATATCCTTGGCCAGACGGAGACACTCGAGCTGATTGGTTTCACCCGCTTGAATCAGGCTTTGAAAGCTGTATGTACTGACGGCTATTTTCATACCGGCTTCTCCTTTATCCGTCGCCATTGCGGCGGTTTTTCTTCAACATAGCACAAACCCCCGGGGAAATCAACCGCATTATACCGTATACCCAAAAACCGGTAAAAAAGGCAGGCGGCCGGACAAAATATGCCGGACGGCTGCCTACCGGTCTATCTAAAATTACGCTTGACCCGCCCCCTGCGGATCGGTTTATGATAGAAATGAGGTGATAAGCATGCTGCTGAAGGAAACCATGAGAGAAACCGGTCTGACGAGAAAAGCCATCGATTATTATATCGCACAAAACCTGGTTCAACCGGCAGTTTTGGACAATGGATACAGGGATTTCGGCGAAGAGGACGTGAGCAGGCTGTATAAAGCCGCGGTTTTACGCCGGCTGGGACTCGGGACTGAGGATATCAAAGCCGTGCTGACCGACGAAACGGAAACCGCGCTGCAGGCACTGGCGGTGCGGCTGACGCTGCATATCCGGCAGGAACAGTCGAAGAAGGAGCTCCTCGGCAAGCTCGGCGCCGGGGAGGACTATACCCGGATCAAGGAGGCTCTGACGGCGCTCGAACAGGGGGAGACGGTGGCGGAGAGGCTGCTGACCGCTTTCCCGGGCTATTACGGACGGTTCATCTGTCTTCATTTCGCCCGTTTTCTGGGCGAGCCTATCACAACCGCCGAACAAAGGGCGGCCTATGACGACATCCTCACGTTCCTCGACACCATGCCGCCGCTGCGCTTCCCCGCGGATCTGCAGGCATATCTGGTGGAAAACACGAGCCATCTCGGCATCGACGCCATAAACACGATGCTGGAAGATACAAAGCGGTCCCTGGAAAATCCGGAGCAATTTCTGGCGGAAAACAAGGAAATGCTGACGCAGTATCTGGCCATCAAGCAATCGGAGGAATACAAGCAGACGCCGCCGTACAGGCTTCAGACCCTTCTCAAGGAGTTCAACAGCGCCAGCGGCTATTACGATATCTTCATTCCGGCGATGAAGCGGCTGAGCCCCTCCTATGCCGCCTATATCCGGCAGATGGAAGCCGCCAATGAAAAGCTGCTGGCCGCCTATCCGGAGATAGCCGGGCTCACCTGAGCCGCGCGTTTCAGCCCGCAAATGAGAGAAGGAGCAGGCTGACGCCGAAGGACGCCACGGCGGTCAAGGCACCGGCGACAAGCTCCTTCCAGCTGTGCCTGCCGAGCGCGAGGGACGCCCACGCCACGGCGGCAAACACCGCGGCGCAGGGCAGAACGGCGAACCAGCCGAGAAAATAGCTGGCAAGGATAAGCGGCCCGGCCACACTGCAGGCATGACCGCTGGCCCGGATATGCAGGCCCTTGTTGAGGAGGAGCAGGACGGTCACCGATAGGAAGTAGGTCCCGTAAACCAGCAGCAGGCCCCGGGAGGCCCGGAGGACAAGGCCGTAAACCACCGCCGCCGTATAGCCCGCCAGATTCAGCACAAAGGCCAGGTTTCGCTGTCCCTCCCGCCCCTTACCCCGGGTAAAGGGCAGAAGGGCGGCCAGCGGATAGGCCAGCAAGGGAATCCCCATCAGGAACAGCAGGGACAGCGCCAGCTGAAAGGGACCTGAAAACAGGCCCGGACGGGTACCGTACAGCAGGATAAGCAGGAGACAGACCAGCAGGGGAGGCACCGTGATCACCCGAACGGCCTTGGCGAGCTTTTCCTTACCCATGCCGCTCATTTCCCCAGAAAAAGAGTGCCACGGTACCGGGACCGGTATGACTGCCGATGGTGGTGCCGACCGAATAGATTTCCACACGGCCGTTCAGCTTGGGGAACCGGGCCTCCACCAGTTCCGCGACGGCGCGGGCATCCTCATAACAGGCGGCGTTGGAGATATAGCATTTCTCGTCGTAATCCGTACCGCCGTCGGCGTATTCCGCCATCTTTTCGACGATTTCGCGGATGACGGCCTTCTTGCCCCTCACCTTGTGCCGGGGAATCAGATGTCCCTTGTCGTCCATGTTCAGCAGGGGACAAATTTTGAGAATGGTGCCGAACCAGCCGGAAGCCTTGGATATCCGGCCGCCCTTGACATAATAGGACAGATCGGTGGAGAAAAACCAATGATGAAGCCGCAGCCGGTTTTCCTCCGCCCACTCGTACAAACCCTCTATGCCCATGCCCGCATCCCGCAGATCGGCCAGCTTATCCATGAACAGTCCATAGCCGGACGACGCGCCCAGGGAATCCACGATATAAATCTTTCTGCCGGGGAACTTTGTTTCCAGCTCAATTTTGGCCGTGTTCGCCGCGCTGTACACCCCGGAGAGCCCTGAGGACAGGGACACGTGAAGGATATCCTTCCCCTCCTGGAGAAACGGGGTGAAGTAGGCGATAAACTCCTCGACATTCACCTGGGAGGTTTTGGTCTCGGCACCGTCGGCCATGGCCTTGTAGAAATCATCAAAGGATATGGATTTTCCGAAATCGTCGGGATATTGCTTGCCGTTCAGGGAGAAATGAAAGCAGATGGTGCGGATGTTCCTCCGGCAGAAATGCTCCTCCGTCAGATCCGCCGTGGAACAGCAGCTGAGTACAAATGGATTCATCGATTTCGCTCCTTTTTCGCTGTGCCCGCTCCGGCGGGTTGACAGATATTTATACATGGATTATAGTAATATACAAGCGTGGACGCTGCTACGACAGCAGGATGGAAAATGTAAATTACCCATACAAAATTTGGAAAATGTATAAGCTGGAACGTTTTTCCATGCCGGGATGGGGCGCTGTATGCATCACCCGGCCTTTGAGAAAGAAACGGTTAATTGAAATGGAAGACAGGCGGATCCGGAAAACGAAAACAGCCGTCAAGCAGGCTCTTGTCCGCCTGCTGGGGGAAAAGACCTTCGATCAGATCACCGTCACCACATTGTGTGATGCGGCGGATATCAGCCGCATCACCTTTTACACCCATTACGGGGACAAATATGAGCTGGCGGAGGACCTGTTTCAGGATTTGCTGCGGGTGGCTGTGGAGGATTTCAACCGGCTGCAAAGGGAGAACAATCCGGAGGACGACGCCCGGAAGGGATACTGCAATCTCCTGGACTGTATCCTCAATCTGTTTGAAAGCAATACCCGGTTCCTGCGGCAGATGTCCCAGCGGCGCAATCCGTACCTGTATTACTCCTTCTATAATTATGTTTTTCAGAAGGTGGAACAGCTGGTGGAGCGGACGGGACGCAAGCTGGTACAGCGATTCGGCAGCAAGCAGTTTGCCGCTTTTATCTGCAACGGCCTGTGGGCGTATATCGATAAATGCTATGAGGAAAATTACAGCCTCGCACGCATCCGGGAGGAGTCGCAGGCACTGCTGGAGGGTGTTCTCCAGTCCATGATCGCCATATCTCCCGCCTGAGCCGTATCACGGTCGACTGTGAAAAGTATGCCCGAAAAAGACGCCCGGCAATCAAGCGGGCGTCTTTTTTTGCCGCCGGTATGCGGCGGCAGGGGATCCTTGTTTTTCCGCCGCATCTGTGCTATAATGGCGCGGACGCCCGGCAGACGCGGGTGAGCAAAGGAGCGGAGGTCTATGAAAAAAGTCATGCTGGTCTTTGGGACACGCCCCGAGGCCATCAAAATGTGTCCGTTGGTGAAGGAGCTGCAAGGCCGCCCTTCCCTGCAGACCGTTGTGTGCGTCACGGGACAGCACCGGCAGATGCTGGATCAGGTGCTGGAGGCTTTCGGGGTGACGCCGGATTACGACCTGTCCATCAGGAAGGACAAGCAGACCCTGTTTGACGTGACCACTGGCATACTTAATCGAATTCGGGAGGTTCTCGCGGCGGAAATGCCCGATGTGGTGCTCGTTCACGGAGATACCTCCACCACTTTTGTGACCGCCCTGGCCTGCTATTATCTGCAGATACCGGTGGGGCACGTTGAGGCGGGCCTGCGCACCTATGACATCTATTCCCCTTATCCGGAGGAATTCAACCGTCAGGCGGTGGGCATCATCGCCCGCTATCATTTCGCCCCCACCGCCCTGTCCCGGGAAAACCTCGTCCGGGAAGGGAAGAATCCCGACACCATTTACGTCACGGGCAACACGGCCATCGACGCGCTGAAAACCACCGTCCGCTCCGATTATACCCACGAGCAGCTTACCTGGGCGGCGGACAGCCGCCTCATCCTCATCACCGCCCACCGGCGGGAAAATCTCGGAGAGCCGATGCGCCAGATGTTCCGGGCGATTCGCCGTATCATAGACGAGCATCCCGATACCAAGGCGGTCTATCCCATTCATATGAATCCCGTGGTCCGGGAGGCGGCAGCGGAAATACTGGGCAATGACGGCCGGATCCGGATCATCGAGCCGTTGGATGTCCTGGACTTCCACAATTTCCTGGCCCGCAGCTATCTGGTGCTGACCGACAGCGGCGGCATTCAGGAGGAAGCGCCCTCCCTGGGAAAGCCTGTCCTGGTGATGCGGGACACTACGGAGCGTCCGGAGGGCATCGAGGCCGGAACACTCAAGCTGGTGGGAACGGAGGAACAGACCATTTACGAAACCTTCCGCCGCCTGCTGGAGGATGAAACGGAGTATGCCCGGATGAGCCGCGCCTCCAACCCCTATGGCGACGGCTTCGCCTGCCGGAGGATTGCGGATATTTTGGAGAAAACCCTGTGAAAAAGCCTGGCCACCGTCCGGGTTTTTCGACAGCCTCACGCGGCCGGACCGACAGTCCGGCCGCGTTTTTCTATCCTTAAGCTGCTTCATGATGCGTTCAACCGTTTCCCATCGGATAAATCCGTTTCAAACCTCTTCATTTACCGGCAAAATCATTGACGGGTGGAAAAATCACTTGTATAGTGGAATTGAACAATGAAGAAAAAGGATGTGAATATACATGAGAGCGGATGACCGGGTTGAGCTGCCGCTGGTTCTCCAACAGGATATCAAAACCTATCTGTATCTGGCCCTGCCTCTGTGCGCGCTGCGCACCTCGCCTGCGCTGGAGGGCTGGTATTATGAAAATTTCGTCAACATCTACCTTTACTGGGACGTCCATTTCGGCTATGAGGGGCTTACCGGCGCCCTTCCGATTCACGATGTATTGGATCGCAGCACCGTCAATCACCACCGGATACGGGACATCATTGAAGAGCTGACCGCCCAGCTGCAGGACGGACGGTACGCCTATCTGTTTCTGAACGAGTTCTATCTCTCCACAAGCACTTCCTATCAAACCCGGCATTATGAACATGATTCCCTGCTGTATGGCTATGATAGGGAAACCGAAACCTTTCTGGCCGTGGCGATGGACAAGCGCGGCCAGCTTGCGAAGCTCCGCTATTCCTTTGAGGAGGTCAGGGAAGGCTATGAACGCCTGTTCGACCACAACTTTTACCACGAGCCGCCTATCTTTTTCCGGCTGCGGCCCCTTGAAAGCCCGAGGCCTTACCCCTTCTCCCTGCGGCGGTTCACCCGCCGGCTACAGGAATATCGGCAAAGCGTCGGAAAACGGGGGGAGGGGTATTTCACTCTGGGAAACGTTCAGCCGGGTCCATACGGGCTGGACGCCGCCCGCTGCTTTCTCCGGCACCTCCAGGCAACGGATACTCTCGGTTTCTTTGAATTCCGTTCCATGCATTTTCTCCATGAACACAAAAAGGGGTTGTTAAACCGGTTCCGCTATCTCGACGAGCGGTTTGGGGTGCCGGGACTCGCGGACTGCCTTCCCGCCTGGGAGCGGATCACGGAAAAGGTTGGATTCCTGCGCAACCTGATGCTGAAATACGATACCATGCGCCAGATGGCCGCCCGCGACGATATGAAGGATCGGCTCGACCGGATACGGGAAAAGGTCATTCTGGGCCTGGAGGAGGTCTTGCCGGAGGAGGAGGCCGCGCTGGATCCCATTCTCGACAGGCTGTATGACCGCCTCCGCTATCCCGAGCGCGCCTTTCTTCCGGGCCAAATCGGCGAACAGGCGCAGTGCCTGCTGAAGCTGGAGGAGACGGGACAGGCCTATGTGCGCTACCGTCAGACGGCCGTCTACACCTGGGACTCGCCCCGCGTCCTCTCCATGCTGGCTTTCCGGCCCGGTCTGTCCACCAAGATATGGTTATCGGACATACCGGAGGGGGAGCCCTTCGCGACCTGCGGCGCCGGAGACGAGCTTTGGGCCGATGTCAAGATCCTCCAGCTCCCGCATGTTTCCACCGCCGGCCTGACGGTGGAAACCGAACGCCATACCCCCGTGGAGGAGCCCTCGTCCCTCATCGTCTGCGAGGCCGATCTGTTCTGCGGGCAGACAGTCTCCGCCTCCAGCAGCTGGCTGGAGGACGGCAGACCGGTGCCGGCTCTTATGCCCCCGTCGGCCACGGATGGAAAGCCGGATACCTTCTGGAACGCACGGAAGGACTGGCAGCCCGGGGAATATCTGGAGGTTTCCTTCCGGGAGCCCACCGCGCTCAACTGCCTTCTGATTCAGGAGCGGCTGGAGGCGCGGATCCTGGAATACAGCTTGTCGTATGCCGACAGAGAAGGGGATTGGCGGGATATCGGGCGGATCCGCTGGGGACTGGACGAGGAGATCGTGGTTCATCATTTCCCCGTCGTCACCGCCAAGGCCGTCCGGCTGACCATTTGGGACACACGGGAAAGCCCCGTCGGTTTTTCGGAGCCGGGCATCCGCCGCTTCGAGGCTTATCTGCTCCCGGAAACAGAGACGGAGGATATCCGGGTGGAGCGCTACCCTCTGTTTTGAACAATGGTTCCCATTCGTACAAAATCGATATCGCCCCTGCATCTTGACCGGGCCGGCGGGCAGACGGGTAAACGTCATTTGGGGACGGGTGGAGCAATCTCCGCCGGAAAACAAGCTCGACCGTATATACGGCCGATACCGGCCGGGCCGTCCACCGATGTCCGGCTGTCGGATAGGGCCGACGGCGAGGCAGTTTTTTGAACAAACGTTCACTTTCCCCTTGCATCCGACCGCCGCCCATGCTATACTGAATAACACCCTGTGGCCCCCTGGGGATTCACAGGCAGACCGGAGAATAAACGGAAAGGGGCGAAAAACATGGCGGACATTGTGAAGGTCTATCGGCAGGAGGTGCCGGCGCTGCGCTTTATCGGCAAAAAGTACGGGGACGGCGACCGGGTGAACGGCGGCTTCGGCGTCCAGTGGGGCCAATGGTTCCAAAACGGCTGGTTCGACGCGCTGGAGAAGGCGCTCGGCAGCGGCAAAGCGGTCTATGAGGATGGGGACGCCTATCTGGGCATGATGCGCTACAAGGAGGGGGAGCCCTTCGAATATTGGATCGGCATGTTCTACCCGGAGGGGGCGGCGGTTCCGGAAGGATTCGGCTCCGTCGATTTCCCCGCCTCCACCCTGGGGGTGTGCTGGCTCAAGGGGCCGGAGGGAGAGCTGTACGGACAGGAGCATCGCTGCGCCGCGGCCCTGGAAGAAAAGGGCTGGCAAATTCCGCCTGAGGAGGACGGTTCCTGGTGGTTTTTTGAGCGGTACGGCTGTCCCCGTTTCACCACCCCCGATGAGAACGGCCACGTTATTCTCGATATCGGCCACTATGTGAAATGAGTCCCGCGCCTTTGCGGCAACAAAAGGCCCCCGATGTTCGGGGGCCTTTCAGCTTGTCAAAGAAGTCCGGCAAGGCCGGACTTCTTTGACAAGCTGAAACAAAAGTAAGGAATACTCCCCACTTTTGACG